>CALHLB010000001.1 GCA_938034375.1 uncultured Alphaproteobacteria bacterium
GAAATTCTTTCAAAACAATTTTCAGATTTTTATCGTTTTCAAGCAGGCGCTCAATATCTGCAATTGAACGCTTACAAAATCCACAATTATAATCAAAAAACTCAATCAGGGTAACATCGCCCTCAGGGTTGCCAAGGACAACTTGAAATTCTGATTGTTCAAGCAGGCTACGATTTTCTGAAAGGAGATGTTTTCTGCTTTCTTGCTCTCCTCTTAAACGTCTTTCTTCAAGAATTTGCAAAGCCTCAACAATAATTTCAGGGTTTTGAAGAATATAATCGCGAATAATCTCTTCAATCTGGCCTTTGGGGCTTATGCTTTGCCCTGCCTCTTGTGCTTGCACAAAAAAGGGCGCAATTGTTATTAATACAATAAAAACAATTCTTAAAAGCATTATAAAATATTTCCTTTATTAAATGTTGGGTCGTTGATAATTGATAATATCATCAGCTTGTAACCACCCAGCTGAACCTCGTGCAAACTTCTTTTTTGCTCTAATTGCCTGAACTTTGGCTCCCTTTATATCCCCTAGATAAAAAAGTCGGTTAGCTGTTGCAAGCGTTGCTTCAGCTGGCTTGCCAGAACGACTATAGGCAATAGCAAGCTGGTGATGGGCAATACCAATGCTTTGGTCTTTTCCAACAGCGGCCTTCAAAATGCGAATGGCTTCTGGAAGATATTTTTTGTTATTTGTTGCCACAAGGGCGCGCCCCAATTGTGTTTGGAAAAGCGGCTGGCCAGGTAGAATTTGCAAAGCTTTCCGTGTTGGCGCAATAGCTTTTTCAGGTTGGGCTGATTCAAGAAAAGCCTGTCCTTTCAATTCCCAAAAATAGGGGTTATTGGGCGCGCGTTTGATGAGTGCATCAATGGAGCGTTGCGCTTTTTTAACATTGCCATAACGATAGCCAATGATTGCGCGGGCATATTGCGCTGCTAAAGATTTATCAGATCTTGGATAAAGCTTGGCCACATGCTTGGGGTGTTCAGTAAAGGCAGCCAGTTTTGCCTGCATCATTTTATGACGGGCAATAAGATGCTCAGGGTCTTTACGGTCTTTGAAAGCGCTTTTTTCAACCAGGCGGTTAACAAGCGCAATACGCTCTCTTGGAAGGGGGTGAGATTGAGCATAAGGGTCAATAAATCTTGTTGAAACAGGGATTTGACGTTGCAATTGTTCAAATGTTCTTAACATACCCTTGCCAGATTGGCCTGTCTTTTCAAGAAATTTGATAGCTGCCCTATCAGCTGCTGCTTCTTCTGAACGTTGATGCGCCAACAATGTTCTTTGGGCTATACCGCTGCCCCCTTGCAAAACGCCAATGCCACCACTTGCAATGCTGCGATTACCTGATGCTGCCCCTGCGGCCAAAGCTGCACCTGCTAAAATTTGTGAAAAAATGGCAATAGTTCTAGCACTGGAAGCAGCACTTCTAATGCGTGCAAGATGTCCCCCTTGAATATGACCGGTTTCATGGGCAATAACGCCAATTATCTCATTGGGAATTTTTGTCTGTTTTAATGTTCCTGTATTGACAAACATGCGCCCGCCATTGGCAACAAAAGCATTAAAGTCATCAGAATTGACTAAATGAATATTCACAAAATTAGAGCGGACACCAGCAGCTTTGAATATTGGTGCTGAATAATCACGGAGAAGGTTTTCAATTTCTGCATCACGAACCAGCGGTAAATTACGCCGTTGTGCGAAAGAAGGGGAAAGGGAGGTGAAAAAAATGAGAGCAGCTAAAAAAACTGAAAATGCCTTATTAATAACACTCCGAAAAGAAAATCCCATAAAAATGACCCTCATTTTAAAAGACTTACGTTATATGCCTTACCTTCTTAATACACGAATAGTTTTATAAAACAAATGTGACGATGCAAATCACATTAAGTATTTTGGATAAAAAGAAGCCATAAGAAAAATCTTACGGCTTCCAGAATGTTATGAAGTTTTAAATAACTTTCAAAAGAAAGAGCGTCTTTGCCACCAGCCCATTTTAGTGGTTTTTTTTGAGGGCTTTACTTCTTCTTCGCTGGTTTCGCTCACTTCCTCTTTTTCTAGAGTTTCTGCTTTTTCTGTATCCTCTGCCGCTTTGGTATTTTGATGAGGAGGCGGTGAAGAGACAGGCGGTTCGGTTATCTCTTCAGGTGGTAATTGTGACGAGTCATTTGTTTCAGAAATTTTAGTAATAGTCTGTTGATCTTTAGAAGGTTTTTCATCTTCCAATATCAAACTTTCAGATGTCTCATTGGTTTCACTAGCAGCTTGAACCTCTTCAGCTATCTTTTCAAAGGGCGCATCACTTTGTGGTTCCGTGTTTTTTAAGTCGTCTGCTTCATCTTTTGCAGTAATTTCCAGCTCTTGATTACGGTCGCGCTCTTTTCTGCCGCCACGGCGGCCACGGCGGCGGCGCTTTCTTTTTGCACCTTCTTCCTCTTCAGAAGAGTCTGCATTGTCTATAGTAGCTTCATCATTCTGTTGTGTTTCAGATGTTTCGTTATTTTGATTGTCGGGTTGACCACGGCGTTTGCGTCTACGCCTTTTTCGTGGTTGTTCGTTGTTTTGTTCATCTTCGGCAATACGACTTTGTTCTTCTTCTTCTGCCATGGCATCAAGCTCTGCATCGCGGGCCAGTTCAGCTTCAATATCAATGGTTTCAGGTGTTACCATTGTTGGCGCTTTAGCTGCTTCAGCCCTTTCACCACGGCTGATGGAGCAATATTCATTGCTTATGGTTTCATCGGCTTCAATGCGAATAGAAAGACCGAAACGCGCCTCAAGTTCTATAAGATGTGTGCGTTTATAATTCAAAATATAAAGGGCAACGGCAGATTTGGTGCGAATAATCAAATCATATTTTGACCCCTTATTGAGGTATTCTTCAATGGCGCGCAAAACATAAAGCGCAATGGAAGAGGGAGTGCGGATATAGCCTGTTCCTTGACAATGCTCGCACGTTTCCATCGTACTTTCTAAAACACTGGCACGAATGCGCTGTCTTGACATTTCTAGCAGACCAAATGGCGAAATACGACCCACTTGAATGCGCGCACGATCAAGTCGTAAACATTCTTTCAAGCGGCGTTCAACAGCACGATTATTGCGCTTCTCTTCCATATCAATGAAATCAATAACAACAAGGCCAGCCAAATCACGAAGGCGTAATTGTCTTGCCACTTCTTCTGCCGCTTCAAGGTTGGTGTTGAAAGCTGTATCTTCAATCGAACTTTCACGGGTAGATCGACCTGAATTAACATCAATTGCAACAAGAGCTTCTGTCTGATTGATAACAAGATACCCACCAGATTTCAAAGTAACCTGGGGTGTAAACATGGCATCTAATTGCGCCTCCACGTTAAAACGTGCAAAAATAGGTTTTATTTCTTTATAAGGCTGAACATTTTTAGCATGACTTGGCATCAACATTCGCATGAAGTCTTTTGCCTCACGGTAGCCCCGTTCACCAGCCACCAAAACTTGATTGATGTCCTTGTTATAAAGATCTCTTATCGACCGCTTTAAAAGACTGCCTTCTTCATAGACCAAAGCAGGTGCGGAGGATTTGAGCGTTAATTCCCGCACATTTTCCCATAAGCGCATTAAATATTCAAAATCACGTTTGATTTCGGTTTTGGTTCTTGCTGCACCTGCTGTACGTAAAATAACGCCCATACCTTCAGGTACATCAAGGTCATTGGCAATTGTCCGTAATTTCTTACGATCAACCTGATTGGTAATTTTTCTGGAAATACCACCACCACGATCTGTATTAGGCATTAAAACAGAATAACGACCGGCGAGAGAAAGATAAGTGGTTAGTGCCGCCCCTTTATTGCCGCGTTCTTCTTTGACAACCTGCACCAAAATGATTTGACGGCGCTTGATAACTTCCTGAATTTTATATTGTTTAATACGTGGGCGGGAAGAACGCTCAGGCACTTCTTCCATGGCATCTTCCGAACCAACAGATTCAACATCGTCTTCTTCATCGCCGGCATCATCTTCATCGGCGGGTATTTCCTGCTCTATATTAGATAGAGTGGTTTTGGTCGTGTCATTTTCCTCGGTGTTTTCAGTATTATCGGCTTGAGAAGCAATACTTTCTTCTGCAATAATTTCAGGACTGTTGTCTTTTTCATCGTCTTTTAAAGATTCTACAATATCAGACTGGATGCTTTCTTCTGTTGCATCTTCTGCTTTGGTAGACCTTTTGCGCCGGCCACGTTTTGGCTTTATCTCTTCTTCATCATGATTATCAACTTCTTTTATGGCTGCCGCTTCTTCTTCTAAAAGAGCCTGTCTATCGGCAACAGGGATTTGGTAATAATCAGGGTGAATTTCTGAAAACGCAAGAAAACCATGGCGATTGCCGCCATAATCAACGAAAGCTGCCTGTAGTGAGGGTTCTACTCTTGTTACTTTGGCAAGGTAGATGTTGCCTTTTAGTTGTTTTCTGTTTTCTGCCTCAAAGTCAAATTCTTCAACGCGGTTACCACGCACCACAGCAACCCGGGTTTCTTCCGGATGGGTGGCATCGAAAAGCATTTTATTGTCCATTTATTATTTTCTCCGCAATCAGGTGCAGCAAAAAACATATGCCTTGGCAATAAAAATGAGGATAAATTCATTTTGACATGTTTCTTGAAAACCTGATTGGTTTTTTGGTGGGCTAAACGGCGCATATTTGCCTGCAATCCATGGCTTACTGTTAAAAATAAGAAAACAGACATGCCAAACAATAAGGACCCATCTACCAAGGGTAGGTCCTGAAAGATGTTAAAAGAGGCATATGTCTCGTTTAGCAATTATAAAACCTTTGAGGAAAAGTTCCTCTGTTAATGTGATACGGAATACTCCGTTTGATGGGGGAGTGTTTTGACGAAAGTCAAAATATCAGGCCAAATCAGATTTAATAGAAACGGTCTTCGCAAACTTTCAGTCTTTTAATAATCCGCAAGTGCTATTAAAAAACAAACGGTAAGGGGTTGTTTCAACGACTTATCCGTAAAAAATGTTTGCTCGCCTTCCTGTAAAAATAATTAAGCGTGGGGTGACTCCTGGTTCCCATTTAATAATCTTTATGCTTAAACATTTTTATTTTCAAGTAAAAGAATAAAACTGGCTATTAATGGTGTTAATAGATGGCTTTTGGTGGATTAGTAGTGCTTTTTTTAAATTTTTATTTTTTATAGCTTCAAAAAAACCCCTTAAAATGCCAATTGTATTTTTATGAGTCGTTTGTCCTTTCCATTATTGGTTCTCGTTGCGATTTGTCTTTTTTTCTCACCCTCAAACGCTGATGAGAAAAGCCAGAACTTAAAACTTCATGCTCTTCACGTGCTGGGGAGTGAGGAAAATGTTAGGCTGGTTCTTGATACGAATAAGGCAGTAAAATCGACATCGTTTTTATTAAGTGCTCCTTACAGACTGATCGTTGATTTAGAAAATACAGCTCTTGCCTTGCAAAGTAACAAGCAAAGCGGTGATCCAGGTTTTATTAAAAAAATCAATTACGGAACAACAGAGCAGGGAACCTTGAGACTGGTTATTGAAAGCCATGTTCCAATGATTGTTGAACAATTCTTCATTGCTGAAAGTAACATTGAAAATCAGGAAAGGCTTGTTTTCGATCTTAAAAAAAGCTCGGAAAGAGAGTTTAGAATAACTCTTGCAAAGCAGGCAGAAAAACGGCGTTTATTAGCCCTTAAACAAAAGAAAGACGATATATTAAAAAAACAAAAGGAACCAAGACAGGATAGAGCAAAACCAAAAAGGAAAAAGCGTATTGTTATCGATCCGGGACATGGTGGCAAAGACGGAGGGGCCAAAACACAGGCCGGTATGCTTGAAAAAGATATTGTACTATTTTTTTCACAGATATTAGCCAAATCTCTTTTGGATACAAATCAATATGATGTTCGTTTAACACGAACAGATGATCGTTTTGTTTCCTTGTCCAGGCGTGTTGAAATTGCCCGTAATTTCAATGCCGATCTTTTTGTTTCAATTCACGCTGATTCTTTGCCGGAAGACAGGCGCGTTCGAGGAAGTGCGATTTATACAATATCAGAAAAAGCATCAGACGTGATGGCTGCCCGCATTGCAAAAGAGCAAAATCAGTCTGATGCTATTGCAGGTCATGAGGTCGTGAATGCGCCAGAAGCTGTGATTGATATATTATTCGATTTAACCCGTAAGGAAACCAGCAATCTTTCAATTGTATTTGCCAGACATTTTTATGATAATATGAGAAGTCGTATACATTTTTTTAAAAAACCCCTACAACGTGCCGCTTTTACGGTTTTGCGGGTGCCAGATATTCCTTCAGCCCTCATAGAGCTTGGCTTCCTATCCAATAGTCAGGATGCAGAATTACTTTCTTCAGAAGAATGGCGACATAAAGCAGCGATCGATATGGCAGAGACAATTTCAGCTTATTTAAAAAAAACTGTCGCAAGTTACAATCAATAATTAAGAAAACTGATTTTTTATAATAAGGGCATGACCCTGGTAAGGCGTGTTAAAAATGTTATGGTGCTTTTGATTTACATTCTATATGCCATATTGTATTTGGTGTAGAATTTTGGATAAATATCAGGCTTACTAAGATAAAATATCCGAATCGGGTATTAAAAATCTATTAGGTTCATTATCTATTAT
>CALHLB010000002.1 GCA_938034375.1 uncultured Alphaproteobacteria bacterium
TACTAGCGCATGATGCATTTTTATGAATTCATCTGTTATGCGCTAAGCCTTTATTCTTACGCGAGTTTTTATCCCATAAGTGAATTCACTTATGGGAAACACGCTCTAGAAGGCTCTAATTTTCAACAAATTTACCATATATTTTCAGACCACGACTTTATTCTTTCATTATAAGCGGTGTGGATTTTTAGATGGAAAATGAATTTGAAACCAATGAACTTCAAGTAACGCAACAAAAATTTATCGAGCGATATGAAGATATTCTCTCAAATAAGCCTTTTGAAGAAAACCCTGAACCGGCCAAGCTGGAGCCTTTAGAAAAAGACATTAAAAACTGGTGGCAACAGCAAAATCAGGAGGATAAGGATAATCTTGCCTCGGCCATGAAGCCGATTGCTTATTCTGATGCGCAAATTGATGAGGCCGATTATGAAAACCTGGCTGCCAACCGGTTTGCATTATTGTTGATCGATCTGGCAGAAGGGGATGCCCGAAGAAGCCCGCAACGAGATCATGGCTCATCAAACGATCATTTGGGTGAGCAGGCAGAAAGACAGGCAGAAGAACCGGCAGAAGAACCGGCGGTCATAAAAGAGGTTGCGACTTCCGCGCCCCCCTCCCCTCATTCCAATTCGCAAGAGCTGCATGATATTGGGCAACAGTCTTTAGAAAGGGAAAGCGAGAATGACGCACAGAAATTTATTGATCAATATAAAGATATTCTTTCAGAGAATGCTGCTGGAAGCGATGGTGAGCGTACAGGGTTAGGAAACCTTCAAGAAGAGGTGAAAACCTGGTGGGACGGGAAAAACCGGCAAGAAAAAGATGATCTTCTTGAGACCTTAAAGCCGATTGTTTTTTCAGACGCGCAAATTGATGAGGCCGATTATGAAAATCTTGCGGCCAATCGATTTGCAACATTTATTATTGACTTGAATGATAAGGACGAGCATTCACTTGAACCGCCCACCAAAAAGGCACGGCTTGATAATAGTGATGATGAATCATCTCAAGAGAAATCAGAAGATGCCAGTGATGCGGCTCGTCAACGACTTCTTGGTAATAGAAGAGAAAGTGAAAGGTATCGGGGGTTATAAACAAGGTTTTTAGGCGGCTTTTATGGTCTCCAGCAGTGTTTTGGATACGGCTTTGCGTATATCGCTTAGGGAAAATGGTTTAAGTACAATATCATGGACAATTTTTTCAAGTCCGTCTGCCCGCTCTCTTTGGTCGGCATAACCTGTCATGAGCAAAATTGGAATATGAGGATGATCGCGGGCAACATTTAAAGCTAAAGCAATACCATCCATAACAGGCATTTTAATGTCTGATAGAAGTAAATCGAAAAGATCATCACGGAAAAGAAGGTCAAGCGCTAAGGCTCCATCTTCAACTGTTGTAACATCATGACCATCCAGCATTAATGCCCTTGAAACAAAAGCGCGCACAGCTTCATCATCTTCAGCAATTAATAGTCTTGCCATTTTAGACTCCGTTTTCCCACATGCCTTTTTGATAAAAGGTCTTATTATTTGATATATAAATTTTTTGTCTTTCTGATTTCATCAAAAAAGATTTCAAAGGAAGTAAACGGATATAAAAAAATTACGGGATCTTAGGATAAGTTTTATATTGTAGTTAAGACAGGTTTAAACTTATTCTTCCTGTGTTAATTGCACCGTTAAATGTCGCCCAAGGGGAGGAGGGGTTGGAAGCCGACTTTGGAAATTTGCCTGGCCACCTGGTACAATTGTCGGCACAGAAAGTTCATGTTCCCAATGATAAATTTCTTCATGAGTGTTCGTTTCTAGACCGAAACGCAGTTTTGGTGTTTGTGCAATGCTATCACTAATATTTTCAAGTTCACCAGTAATAATAAGAACGGGACCTGTTGTTTCTACTACTTTTTCTGAACGAACATTTTTAATTTCAAAGCCTCGAATATTTACTTTTAATCCAACAGTTTCATAAAGGCTTGCAAGATCGGGGAAAAGACGAACGATAGGTTCACGAATTATGCTAAGGCCAGCAATAAAAAGCAATGTGACGAGAAGACATAAAGGCTTCAGGATTTTTGCTCTTTTTTTGCGTGCATCCTCGCGCACTTCATAGCGGTTTAATTTTTTAACCTCGTTTTTTTGGCCTTTTGTCCTTAAAAGTGGATTGATGGAATCGGTTATTTTTTGTGGCAGTTTTTCCTTTATTCCATTTTGATCGATGCCATAATCCTCATCGGTTTCGAAACCGGCGCCATCAGCCATGACAATTTCATTGCCCGTTGTATCCTCATGACCTGTTGAAAAGCTATCAAGGAGAGGGTCACTAACGGGAACGCTTTCTGGAATGGCATGCCATTTATTACCACAAGAGGCGCATTTTACCTTTCGGCCCCCTTCATCAATAGACCCATCAGGTAATTCATAAGATGTTAAGCAGGAAGGGCAGGTAATTTTTGGCATGAATGTCCTTCTTTCATCTTATATTTTTTCACTTGTTATGATTAATAAGTGCTTAATATTGACACTTCTCACGATAAAAAGAGTATCAGATAATGGTTTGATTCGGTTTGAATAACCAAAACGGTGGTTTTTGTGGCAATAATTCAGTTTGAAAATGTTGGTTTGCGTTATGGGCTTGGCCCGGAAGTTTTACGTGATATCAGCTTTGATATACCAGATCATTCCTTTCAGTTTTTAACGGGTCCATCAGGGGCGGGCAAAACATCGCTTTTGAAATTATTATTTCTATCGCTCAAGCCTTCACGGGGGCTTATTCGTATTTTCAACCGTGACCCTGCAACTTTTACCAAAGATGAACTTTTGGATATACGTCGTAAAATAGGTATTGTTTTTCAGGAGTTTCGATTGTTGGATCATCTAACAACTTTTGAAAATGTTGCTTTGCCATTACGAATTGCGGGACTTGATGAGGCAACATATAAAGCGGATGTGAGGGAGCTTTTGGAATGGGTGGGGCTTGGGCAACGCATGAATGTTTTTCCTCCCATTCTTTCTGGCGGTGAAAAACAACGTGCAGCCATTGCAAGAGCCTTGATTGCCCAACCGAAACTTTTATTGGCTGATGAACCAACAGGCAATGTTGACCCACCTTTAGCGCGCCGTCTTTTACGTCTTTTTCAGGAGTTGCACCGCTCTGGTACATCTGTTGTTATTGCAACACATGATATCAATTTAATGGATCAGTTTAATGCAAGGCGTCTTGTTCTGGAAGAAGGACGGTTGATCGTTTATGACTGAAAAAAATAAAAAAGTAGCAATGATTAAGTCGTTATTTGAAAGTGCTTACGCTTTTGGCAGAGAGCGTAAAAATCACTTTTTGGGTAAAAGCCATAAAGGAAACCCAATTGTACCAGATCGTTCAGTTGCGAGCCAAACCCTGATGATTGTCGTTGCAATCATGAGCTTTTTAACCTGTTTAACATTTGCTATTGTTGTTATTGTCTGGCAACAGGCTTCTAACTGGCAAAAAGATATTGCCAGTGAAGTAACCATACAAGTACGGCCAGTTGATGGCTATGTTTTGGCAGATGAGG
>CALHLB010000003.1 GCA_938034375.1 uncultured Alphaproteobacteria bacterium
AGTATATACTTAAAAAGTAAAAAATATAAAATTTAGTATAACAAAATTTGACACATTTCAAACATAAAAATTTCATGAAAAAGCCTGAATAAAAACAATATTAAGGCTAATTTATAATATTTCATGTCTTTAACTATTTAAATATATTAAAATTATTCAGGAGTTTAATAATGGCAATTGAAATAATTGGCATAGGTCTTCGTTTTCCTGGTTTATACCACCCAAAGGAGAATAATGATAAAAAATCCCTTAAAAGTTTAGATATAGAGCGGTATGATCTAACAACTGTGAATGATTTTTGGCATTTTCTTAAAAATGGTCAAAGTGCTATGTCGCCGCTTCCTTCAGATAGATGGGATCATGCTCCGTTTTTAAATAAGAAAGGCGGTGTTGGAAAAACCATTACTTTCAATGCTGGCTGGTTAGATAAGATTGATCGCTTTGATTATTCATTTTTTAATTTATCAAAGCGTGAAGCCGCAGAAATGGACCCACAACAAAGGCTGGTTTTAGAAGTCGCTTGCGAGGCTTTGCATGATGCTGGCATCAACCCACATTCGCTTAGTTCACAAACGGGAAGTCGAACGGGTGTTTTTGTTGGTGCGGGTATGGCTGAATATCAATCCATGTCTTTTGGAGCAATTAGTGATATTACCCGCCATACAATGTCTGGCAATTCACTTGCCGTTATTGCTAATCGATTATCTTATTATTTTGATCTGGATGGACCAAGTTTAACGGTTGATACAGCTTGTTCTGCTGCCATGACCGCTTTTTCACTGGCTTGTCAGGCAATTGAATCCGGGCAATGTGATCAGGCTATAGTATCAGGCATTAACACAATGCTTGGTCCCTCCCCATTTGTTGGTTTTACTCAAGCCAACATGCTTTCACCACGGGGGATTTGTTCGCCATTTGATGAAAAAGCAGATGGTTTTGCTCGTGGCGAGGGCTGCGGCGTTATCATTCTTAAGCGGAGAGATGAAAATCATACATCTGAAAACCGACCCGTTAGAAAATATGCTGAAGTTCTTGGCTATGGCACGAATGAAGATGGACGAACAGCAAGTCTTACGATGCCCAGTGAGAAGCGGCAGAAAAGTTTATATAATCAGACTTTAGAAAATGCAGGCCTTAAGAATAATCAGATTGTTTATGTGGAAGCTCACGGCACAGGCACACCTGTTGGTGATCCAATAGAGGCACGCTCAATTGCAACCTCTCTCTCATCACCAGAAAGAAAAGCACCGCTTGCTATTGGCTCTGTTAAAGGCAATATCGGCCACCTGGAAACTGCCGCAGGTATTGCAGGTCTCATAAAAGCAGCTCTATGCCTTTATAATAAAGAGCTGGTTCCAACGGCAAATCACGAAAAAATATCCAGTAAAATTGATAGTACCGCACTTAATATTAGAGTTCCCAAAACGGTTGAACCACTACCAAGCCTTGAAAATGCTCTTCAGCCTGCTATTGGCATATGCTCATATGGTTTTGGTGGGGCTAATGGATTTGCCGTTCTTGGTCTTGCAAATAACAATATTACAGATACATCTACACTCTCTCAAAACCCTGAAAATGCTGTTGCAATTCCTCTAAGCGCGCATAAGGCAGAGGCCCTCAAAACTCTTGAAGCAGATTTTGACGCTATTGAAAGCTCAAAACAAAATCAGGCAGGACGCTGGGCCGGCGCGATTTTACCACAGAAACAATTTCGCAAGGTAAAAATTCTGCCTTCGACAGCTTCAACCGGTAAAGCGTTAGAATTTGAAGGAAGAGCAAGCGGCAACCCCCCTCGTCTTATGTTTGCGTTTAGCGGTCAAGGCAGCCAGATGACCACCATGGGTACTCGTCTTTATCAACGCTTCCCTCATTTTCGCCAGACAATTGATAGGGCAACACATTTATATGAACAGTTTTCTGGCCGTTCTTTAATACGGGATCATGGTTTTTGTACTTTAGAGGGTTTGAGCAAAGGTGACCAAGAAAATGTTGAAATTGCAATGCCTTGTGTCGTTATGTTGCAGGTGGGCTTGGTTGAACTTTTAAAGATAGCCGGCGTAAAACCAGACTGTGTTATTGGTCATTCTACGGGTGAGATGACAGCAGCATGGCAGCGTGGCGCCCTAACATTGGAAAATCTGTGCCAACTAGTCGCTGAAAGAGCAAAAGCACAGGCAAAAATGCCCGCTGGTGCCATGGCTGCTTTGGGATGTAACGCGCAGACTGCCAATGAAATTATTCAATCATTAGGATTAAATGGAAAAGCATGTGTGGCTGCTGCCAATTCTACTCAGCAGGTTACAATTTCTGGCAATAGCGATGCGATTGAAACTCTTTTAAAAGAGGCACAAAAACAAAAAATAAGCGCTATTAAACTTGCTGTGAAACGAGCATTTCACAGCCATCATGTACAGCCTGTATTAAGTGGTTTTAGGCAAGGCCTGGTTGGTCTTCTTCCTCAAAAAGCTCATACGCCAATGTTTTCTTCCGTTGCAGGTATGGTCGGCATGATTGAAGGAGAAGCAATGACAGCCGATTATTGGGTGCAAAATGTTCAAAACCCGGTTGATTTTCTTGGGGCCAGCTCACAAGCGGCAAATGCTTGTAACATCGCTGTTGAAATTGCCCCGCGCAAAACTCTCAAAAATTATCTTATTGAAAATCTATCTACACAAAATAAGAGAGGCACTTGTATTTCTGCCCTGGAAACAAAGGGGCCTGAAGATCAAGCTATATTGGCATGTTGCGCGCAGCTATATACACAAGGGATTAATGTTAATTGGTCAGCCTTACAGCCTCCTACTAAATTTATAAATATTCCAAGAATTCCATGGGATCATAGTGTACCCTTACGCAGTGAGGTTTGGAAAACTCCACAACCAAAACAAATAAATATAGAGGTTAACAAAACTCAAGAAGAACATAAGTTCATTGAAAACCTCCCATTAGAGAAAGAGCCGTTGCCCGCCGCACCCCTTACACAGGAAAGCGACCAGACTGTTATTGATTGTAAGCAACATAGTTTTTTGAACGATCACAAAATTGAAGGTAATATTGTTATGCCGGGTGCAGGCTTTATGGCCTTTAACCTTCTAGCTCATAGAAAAAAGATAAGTGCTTTTTCAAAAATCAAGTTTGATCGTTTCTTGCCACTGGGTTCCACCTCTAGCCAAACCCTCTTGAAAAAAGAAATTGATGGGGAAAGAAAGCAGTGGCGCAGTAATGGACGCACTGTCTTTTCATGTGCTGAAAAAACAGATGCAGAACCAAGCCTTGAAAGCTTAATTATCGATATATCGAATGGAAGTGATTCAGGCTGGGCTTCCGTCAATGTTATAAGATTTCGCCATGCCATATCTGAACAAAGTGGCCTTGATCTAAACGGTGCATTCAAGTCACTTAACAAAGCAAGTATAAATGGAATTTTTAGCCGTGGCGAGCTTGTTTGTCCTAAGGATCTAAATAACCCTGAAGCTTTAGCAACAATATTGCTAGATGGAGCAATGCAAACGCTTGCACTTCAATGTGGTATCGATTCTGTTATTTTTGCACCTGTTAGTATTGAACAAATTATATGCATTAATATCGAAAACTTCCCACATCGCGCAAAAAGCCTTGCATGTATTAAGCGTCAATCTGGCAGCGAACTTTCAGGCGATGTAGAATTATATGCAGTAAATGGAACGTTATTGGCAACGTTAAAAGGCGTTACCTTGCGCGCTTTACCATCTAGCCACACCTTATCTACCAGTGCTTACCAATTAGATTGGCAATCAATTGGCCCAAATCTTATGAAAAAAAGTGTTGGAGAAACAGGCAATACGACCTCTATCGCTTCTGCACCACTTTCCCTTGCTCGATTATTAGAAAAAATTACGGTAGCTCTTCCTCATAATAAACGTATTCGCATTTTGGATGGCTCAAAATCCGGTTTGATTCAGGCTCAACTAAATCGCCTTTCAGAGCAATACTCCAATTTATGGCATAAACAGAACATTCTAGTCGCCTCTCTTGCTCCTGTTCATAAAAAAGCTTTGCCCTTTTTTCATTATGTAAGAAGGGAGGGTATTCATAAAGATGATATTTCCAGTTTATTGCGGCCCAACTCTTTTGATTTTATCATCACTTCAAATGAGCAAGCCCAACAAGCAGAATATTTACTTGCCCCCCAAGGCAGTATTGTTGCTATTCCTTCCGAAAATTCTTTACCTCTTCCGATGATTGAAAGATCGGGTATTCAAAAATACCCTCAAAAGACTTTATGTCTGATTGGTCAACAATCACATACTCTACATACCAGCCTTTTAAAAAACTTCACAATTACGAACAGGATTGAGGAAGCTGATATTATTGTTGACCTGCGTGAGAACTTGGTTACTGCAAGCGCTCTTGTAAAACAGGTAAAAAATTTTCCTCACGCCGTTTCTTTAATCTTTCTGCACCGTGATGCACCATTATCTGATGTAATTAATAAGAACACAATAAACTTGCCCTCTCCTTCCCCAATACCTGGTTTTGTAAGAGCTGCCCGCAATGAAGTGAGAGATATTCCCATTTATTCTTTGGGTTTCTCAAGCTCATGTAATGAGCAAATCATTGAAAATGCTTTGGCAGAGTTTATTTCAAGCGAAATGATTTCCGGGTGCGCTTACCGCGAATATGAATGGCGTTACGGTGACAAAAATTGGTATGTGCCGCGCCTTCTACCACAAGAAAATCAAATTGAGATAACCAATGAGCATGATTTCCGGCTTGACGTTGCAGAACCTGGACAACTTCAGTCGTTGCGGTGGCGTCCTTTCAACAAAGGCCTAGAACCCCTCGCTCCTCATGAAATACGCATTAATGTTAGCCATGTTTCCATGCACTTTAAAGATGTTATGCTGGCATTGGGCTTATTGGATAATTTTGATCCAATTATGGGTATGGAATGTTGTGGTATCATTACCGAACTTGGCAAAGATGTCCCGAACCAGTACCCGGATTTGAAAATAGGCGCGCCTGTTCTATGCCTTTCCATGACGACAAGTGGTGGCTCTCGTAAAAATTCACTTTTTGGAACCAGTGCCATTGCTGATGCTCGTTGTACAGTTTTAAAACCGGCAGGCATCGCACCAGAAGTCGCCGCCGGTTTCCTAGGGGTTTATAGCACCGCCTGGTATGCCCTTAGTCATGTGGCCAAATTACAAAAAGGTGAAACAGTGCTTATCCATTCTGCTGCTGGCGGGGTTGGTTTATCGGCAGTACAGATAGCAAAAAAACTGGGTGCAAACATTATAGCCTCTGCAGGCAATGAGGAAAAACGTGCCTTTTTGCAAAATGAATATGGCATTCAACATGTCATAGATTCCCATAAACCAGAAACATTTGTGAAAGAGGTACAAGCACGCACAAATGGTAAAGGGGTTGATGTAACTCTTAATTCTTTAGCTGGTGAGGGTTTGAGTCAAACACTTGCATGTCTTGCTCCGGCTGGTCGACATGTAGAAATTGGCAAACGAGATATACTTGAAAATAATTCCATGCGTCTGCTGGTTTTCAAAAACAATCTTACCTTTAACAGTGTTCACCTTGATATATTAGATAAATCCCACCCCTCTCGCGTACGCTCTTTAATTGAAGAATGTGTTGAACGTCTAAAAACTGGCGAAGCTCAGCCCATTACCTCAACCGTTTATCCAGCAGAACGTTTAATTGATGCTTTCCGCCACCTTACTTCAGGTCGTCACCGTGGTAAAATTATTGTTAACCTAGAGAACCTAGTCAATAAACTTTTCGATAATAATGCTGTGAAAAACAAAAACAGCCATGTACCGCTTTATCCTGTTTTGGATGCTTTATTTTCTGAAAATGAAACACAGCTCATAACAGGTGGTTTGGGTGGTTTTGGTATAGAGCTTACCCGCCTTTTACTTGAAAATGATGCCAGAAAACTACTCCTTGCTTCCAGAAGTGCACCAAACAGGAAAACGCGGCTAGCTCTAGAAGGGCTGCGAGATGCCTACCCTGAAGCAGTAATTGAAACCATTAGCCTGGACATAACACATCATGATGTTGTTGCCCGCCTCTTTGAAAGTAGGCCAGATATAACCGGAATTTTTCATGCGGCAACAAATTATGATGCCCAAGTCTCAACCGACATTCAAGAAAATGCGTTGTCTACTTGGGAAGTAAAGGTGAAGGCTGCTGAAAATCTGCATCTATGTAGTCAAAATCATCATATTAGACATTTTGTGATGTTTACATCATTGGCAGGCTTGCATGGTAATACAGGGCAAGCCGTCTATGTTGCAGCGAATGCAGCCTTGCATGATCTAGCCAGGCAGCGGCACTTATGCGGCATGTCGGCAATGGCCATTGATCTGCCTGTTATGCTGGGTGCTGGCCGTCTTTCAGATCCGCGCTATGTTGCTGAGCTTCAACATAATACCAGCAAGGGTTTTAATGCTGTTTCCTATCGATCATTGAAACCAGTTTTAACCCGCCTATGGTCGAACCCGCGAAATACTCCCCCAGTTATCAATCTCGATCACCCAGAATGGGCAAGCTATATCGCGCTAAACCGTAATATTGCTCTTTTTGAGCATTTGGTACCTCGCACCAAACACACCTTTACAACAAAAAGACCTCCCGCCTTTAAACCAGCCAGAAAAACAAGGACTTCCTTTATGCAACAACATACTCAAAGTCATGACACTTCTTCCACACAAGTTTTAGAAAAAATAGCATTTGTGCTTGGGGCAACACCGGATGATATTGATGTGACCATGCCGTTAACTGATCTTGGCGTTGATTCTCTGGCAGCAACCGAACTGGCGGTTTGGATTGAAAAAAGCTTTGGGTTGGAAGTTTCACAAACAGAGTTTCTATCAGGTATTACAGCTTCTGTCTTAATGGAAAAAATCGGCGGGCAGAATGCTGGCGAGCAACAGGCAACCCCTCAGCCGATGGCCGCTCCGCAAACGATGACAATTCAGCCTATGCCAGAGGTTATAAACTCTATTCCCCCTTCTCCCACACAGTTTTTTGAACCCGATCAACAAACGCAAACAGCCCCGCAAATAAATGGTGC
>CALHLB010000004.1 GCA_938034375.1 uncultured Alphaproteobacteria bacterium
TAAAGCCATATCCGCCACTATCTCGCATGCCTTCAGCAGAAAAACGTCTGCTACTCCAAGGCCATACGCATCGTTCAAGAAACGCTCACCGTCTTCTTTACACAAAACTGTATACAATATCTTTTTTAATGCACTAATGGCAAGATTTTAACTATAGAAGCGTCAAACCTTAAATTCAACATAATCTTTAAGACTGCAATAAATTGGAAAATTCAACCGTTGCTTCGCGTAGTAGAGGCAGATGTTCAAGAGATTCTTCCATTGAAAGGCGTTGCGTAGGCGCATGAAAAGACAAAGTTGAAACAAGACGATCCAAATTATCCTGAATAGGGACAGCAATTGCAATCATACCATCCATAAATTCTTCATTATCCTGAGCATAACCTCTTTCACGCGTCAAGATAACTTCCTCCCGAATTTTAAGAGGGTCTGTCAGAGTTTGTGCAGTACGAGCATGGAAGCGACTTGCCCCGATATATCGTTTTAAATGACTATCTTGCAATGTTGAAAGATACATTTTACCACTTGCCGTACAATAGAAGGGAACTTGCGTACCAATTGGAAGCTGAATTCTTAAAGGCCATTTTGTTTCCACGCGATCAAGATAGATCATGGCATGACGGTCTGGAATAGCTATATTACAGGTTTCACCAATAGCATCCGCCAACCGCGTTAGAACAGCAATCCGAGCTGTACGAACCCTTAAAGACGATAAAACATTCATCGACATGGTTCGGCAACGCCGCCCAATTGTGTATGTTCGACCATCCAATTCACGCTGTAAAAAACCCTCCGCCTCCAAGGTTGCGAAAAGTCTGTGTATAGTTGGTTTTGGTAACCCCAACTCTGAATTAACATCTGTCGGGGTTACAGGAATACCAACTCGAGCGACAACTTCCAGAACCATTAAGAGCCGTAAATTGGTCGGGATAGTTTCCGATCTTGTTTCCAAAGGCGGAACGCTCACGTATTACACCCTTTACTTACTTAGCGGTTAGGCAACAAAATCGTTGCCAAATCCGGTGTCAAAGCAACAATAAACCAAATTAAAAGCAACGATACCATGTAGATAACGCTGAATTTCAGCAATCTGAAATAAGGCACACCTGTCACGCCACTGGCTACATAAAGATTAAGGCCATAAGGTGGTGTGATAAAACCGATAGACGCTCCAACAAGGAAAATCACTGAGAAATGAATCGGATCAACACCCACAGAATGGGCAATAGGAGCTAATATAGGCGCAAGAATGATTGTTACAGGCAAGCTTTCCAAAATCATGCCAGCAACAAAAACAATTGCCATCGCCGTAAACAGAACAGCATAATACCCGCCCATACCTGTTACAAAATCACCAATAAACTGCTGTGCGCCTAATGAAGACATGACTTGTTGCATAACAACAGAAACGGCAATTAAAGGTGCCAAAATACCCGTAATTTGGGCAGAACGCATTGTAATGGATGGAATCTCCGTTAGCTTAAAGCCTTCAACGACAAACATTTCACCGAATGATTTTTCATCAATTGGTTTATTTTCCCCGCCTTTGCTTATGAGCTTGTAAAAAGGCAAACAAACAAGACCAACGATAATACAAAAGCCAACAGTAACGCCCGCTGCCTCTGTTGGCGAAAACTTACCTGTGTAAATACCCCAAAGAACAAGACCGATTGCAAAAAAACCAAGCCAAGCACCAAAACCAGTTTTAATAACACGACCGATTTCAAACGAGATTAAATGTCCCCAATTATTCATTTTGCAAACAATCCAGCAAACGAACTGCATGGCAAAAACCATCAAAACGCCTGGTATAATACCAGCAACAAACAAGTCGGATATCGGCAAATTCATCAAGAAGCCGTAAACAATGAAAATGATGGATGGCGGGATGATAATACCAACCGTACCACCCGCGGCAGCTGTTGCAGCAGAAAAGCGCTCATCATAACCACCTTTCACCATTTCAGGGTGAAGCATGGACCCAATTGTCGCTGTCGTTGCTGAGTTTGAACCGGAAATCGCGGCAAAAAGACCACAAGCACCGATAGCGGCCATAGCCAAACCGCCACGAAGCCACCCAAGACACGAATAGGCAAAATCAGACAAACGCCTAGCAATGCCAGAGCGATTAATCAAATCACCGGTAAGAATGAAAAGCGGCATAGCCAAAAGAGCAAAGCCCTTTGAAAACACATTTGATAAAGCAGACCCTATATTATCAAGTGGTAACCCAATCACGAAACTACAGGCAATAACCCAATAACCGATGACCAGAAATACGGGAACGCCCATCATGAAGAAGACCGTTACACCAAGCGAAATAAGTGTAATTAGCGTACCATCACTCATGCATCACCCCCAATAACTGCACGCTCAATAATAGGCGTACCTGATTTATAATTATTCCAGTCTTGCAACCAATTCTCCAAAGCACGACCAGCCATGAGAATAAAAGCAATAGGAATAGTGATCAAAAACCACCACTGTAAAACATCATCCGTTCCAAGCAAGATCTGGAAATTAGAAGCAGAATTGGCAGTAATACGAGTAGAAGTAACAACAACAACCCAACAAAAACCCATCCACAAAA
This sequence comes from uncultured Alphaproteobacteria bacterium, assembly GCA_938034375.1. GTDB lineage: Bacteria > Pseudomonadota > Alphaproteobacteria > Rhizobiales > JACESI01 > JACESI01. The sequence continues at coordinate 2,591 of CALHLB010000004.1, forward strand.
TGGCATCAACAGTTAAGCAAAACATCTGGCCTGTACGGGGAAGCGATGTTCTAAATTCACTAAATGCCAAATGGGTACGAAGTTTAACATTATAAGCGCAGCCAAACCATGTCATAATTAGAAAAAGAAAGGGCGGTAATGTTGTTGACCATGGCGCCTGTTCATTGAGAAGGAAACGGCGAAAAACCTCAACGAAAATGATTCCTGCAATCAAAAGATATGCATAAACCATCACAGACCTTTCCAGGTGTCGCTCAATAAATGGCACTAAACGATAGATAAAGACTGTTAGGGTAGCTCCAATAACAGTCGCAAAAAGACCAACGATCCATGCGCCTCCCTGGCTCAACGCATCAGAAATTTCAAATGAATCAAAAGTTAAAAAGGCAGCGGCAACCGCGCCCGCCTCAGCCAGCAATGCACTCATATATTTTCTCCTGAGGAAACGAAAAATAGGAGCGGCAAAAAGTCGCCACTCCTTGAAAGTTTATTTTGAAATTAAGCTGAACGCCACCAACGGCGTGGTTCAACATTTTCAGGAAGCATATCAGCAGGTACTTCGCGGGCAACCTTGGCAATATCTGTATATGTATCAATACCACCAGACCACTTGTTAAGGCGGTCACGCCATTGCTCCCACAATTGTGGTTGATGTTCTGGCGAACACATTTCCTCAGCCATTTTGATTTGGTCATCAGCCAGGAATGCAGGACGCACATTATTCTCAACAAACAATGTATTTGGAAGTTGCGGATCAGAAAAACCAACTGTTTTAACCAAAGCAGCCTCATTGGCAGCTTGAACATGCACTTGGGCAAGATAAGAAGATTCCAAAATAGCATCTTGCAAATGAGCATCCATAGCATCAAAAACTTTAGCAGACATAGATGTATGCTCTGTACCACAGAAGAACTTCAGATCAACAGACTGTGAAACAACAGGCGACATGTTAGCATATGCCACAGCAGATGCCCATGTTTCAGCACCATCAATAAGGCCTTGTTTCAAGCCATCCAATGTTTCTTCCCATGCAACTGGCACAGGGTTCAAATTAAGCGCCTGCATGGCGATACGGCCAAGCTGCGTACCTGTTACACGGTTTTTCGTACCAAAGAGTTGTTCAAGCTTTGTGAATGTTGGCGCATCTTTGTGCTTAAGACCAAGCTGAATACCACGCAATTCACAGTGTGAGAACAGGAACTTCAAGCCATGACGCTTTTCAAGCGGATCACGAAGAATCCGTTGGCTTTCAGGGCTGTAAAGGAAGTGATACTGCGATGCACGACCTGGGAACATATAGGCATAATCCAGTACGTTCAAATAAGGTGCACCACCAGCAGAATTCTGTGTTGAAGCAGCATAAATATCCACAACACCAAGCTGTGTTTTTTCCACACAGGAAAGCTGACCACAAATTTGGTTGTCACCGATGAATTCAACACGAATTTCACCTTCAGTGCGTTCTTCCAAATCGCGAGCAAATTCAAGACAACCAGCACGTTCAATAAGAAGATTTCTTGCGTTAAAACCTGAAGCACCGAATTTCAATGTGTGTTTTGGCTCATTTTTATAACGTTTGTTATATGTAGATTCAACTGCATTTGCTAATGATGACAGACTAACTGTACCACCCAGCGTACCTGCTGCGAGCAATGTTGATGTAATACCATATTGACCTGTAAGCTTAAATAGGTCACGACGCGATATAGCGCCCAGCTTATTAAAAACTGACATGCAAATCCTCCCGTTGCATTCTCCCACAAGACTCGTTAATGAGACTTGAAGTCTCAAAAAAAGCACAATATTGTGGCCATGGCAAGTCCATTTGCCAATTCGGAGGAAAAAAACATTATGAATGAGTTGAAAGCAGACTATATAGTTGTTGGAGCAGGTTCTGCCGGCTGCGTATTGGCGAATAGATTAAGCGCGAATCCTAAACAAAAAGTTATTTTACTGGAAGCAGGCGGACGTGACATTAATCCATGGATTCACATTCCTGTTGGATATTTTAAAACAATCCACAATCCGAAAGTTGACTGGTGCTATAAAACAGAGCCGGACCCTGGCTTGAACGGCCGCTCAATTGAGTGGCCACGCGGTAAGGTATTGGGTGGGTCTTCTTCTCTAAACGGCCTTCTTTATGTGCGTGGACAACCGCAAGATTATAATCGTTGGCAGCAAATGGGCAATAAGGGTTGGTCTTGGGATGACGTTTTGCCACTCTTCAAACGCGCTGAAAATAATGAACGGGGCGCGGATGAATATCATGGCAATAAAGGTCCATTATCTGTTTCAAACATGCGTATTCAACGCCCGATAACAGATGCATGGGTTGCAGCAGCACAAGCAGCCGGATACAAGTTCAACCCAGATTATAATGGCGCAGAACAGGAAGGCGTGGGCTTTTTTCAGTTAACGGCTAAAAATGGCCGCCGTTGCAGTTCTGCCGTTGCTTACCTCAACCCTGTGAAATCCCGAGAAAATCTTGAGATTATTACACATGCACAGGTTGAAAAAGTCCTTATTGAAGGGGGTCGCGCAACCGGTGTCGTTTATACAAACAAAAGCGGTAAAAAAGTAACTGTTCATGCAAGCCGTGAAATCGTGCTTTCAGGCGGTGCTATTAACTCACCTCAATTGCTTATGCTTTCAGGTATTGGTGAAGCCGCGCAATTAAAAGACAATGGCATTGAAGTCATTAAAAATCTGGAAGGTGTTGGCAAAAACATGCAAGACCACTTGCAAGTTCGTCTTGTTTACAAGTGCAATGAACCAACCCTAAATGACGAAGTTCAGTCTCTTTTTGGGCAAGCACGCATCGCCTTGAAATACGCGCTTTTCAGAGCGGGCCCAATGACAATGGCCGCCAGTCTTGCAACCGGCTTTATGAAAACCCGCCAAGAACTTGAAACACCAGATATTCAATTCCATGTTCAACCACTGTCGGCTGAAAATCCAGGCAAAGGGGCCGACCCGTTTTCTGCTTTCACCATGTCCGTCTGCCAATTACGCCCTGAAAGTAAGGGGGAAATTCGCCTTAATTCTTCTGATCCTAAAACTTATCCCAAGATAATTCCAAATTATCTTTCAGCAGAGACAGATTGTAGAACGGCTGTTGCGGGCGTTAATATTGCACGCAAAATTGCGCGTCACGCCCCATTAACATCCAAAATTTCAGAAGAATATCGCCCCAATGCAAGCCTTGATATGGATGATTATGAAGCCACACTTGATTGGGCGCGTAGCAATTCAGCCTCTATTTACCACCCAACAGGCACATGTAAAATGGGGTCGGATAAAACGGCGGTCGTAGATGATCGCCTGCGCGTTCATGGAATTGACGGTCTAAGGGTTGCCGATTGCTCCATCATGCCCGAAATTGTTTCAGGCAACACCAATGCACCAGCAATTATGATTGGTGAAAAAGCAAGCGACCTAATTTTGGAAGACAATCAGAACGCTTAAAAAATCAACACCTCTTAATCAAATAAATGCCCCCGTTCTCTGAACGGGGGCATTTTTATATTTTAAACTGCTTTTTCTTATGTCTTTAATTCACAAGAAGAACTTCCAGTTCACGGGCAACGATATTACGAAAGGCATCAACAAGCGCTGCGTTATTCGTCGCACGATAGAAGTAAGGCCCTTCCCCACGTACGAAACTTTCTCCCCTTTCCGGCTGCGTTGCACAGTCAAACAGAAGATTCTCTGCCCTACGTCCAGCCTGGAAAGCGATGGTATAAACCTCTATATTATTATTTTCCAATTTTGCGAAATCACAGAAATTTCTAGCCGCACGTTCCGATTCTTCAAACTGGCTGGTTGCTGTAAATATATTCGCAAATCTTGGTAAATTTAAATTACCACCACTCGGATTTGTGGTATTATCATAAAATGCCGTATTAAATGCACCATCCGTCATAACAACAAGAACCTTACGTACACCTTCAGCATTATAATTAGCTGGCCTTGACCCTGCAGGCCAGAAACTCTGCCAAGGTTGAGCAAGCAGATTGATACCCCAATCGATACCCATATGCCCGCCTGTCGCACCAGCTGCGGTCAAACTATCAATATCCTGCAATAAAGCTTCACGATCATTCGTTAAAGGTCTCACAGATACATCAGGGCAAACACTGGCACTTCTAAAAAGCCTTCTTATGAAAGAATGTGTTTCATAAAGAGTATTGTTAAATCTGCTACCACTCGGTGCAACATCACTAAAGGCATTAACCCCCTCACGCTCTGTCACACAAGTATTGCGCCCAAAACGACCACTTTCAGTTCGCGTTCCAACTGCATCACGGTAATAAGAACCCAAATTGACCGATGTTGAATAAGGCACCAAACCAACACGAACACGATCATCATTAATGCCTGGTGAATTAGGAGTACGCCCCTCTGGTAAAAGCACATTCATCGTATTACGCAATGCTTCTTTCAAAGTCTCAAGCCTGGAACCTGCCATTGAACCTGTTACATCAAGAACAAAAGAAAATTCAACTTGTTCAGCTCCCCCAGGTATCCCTGCAAAAGCAGAACTTGAAGAAAGATTGTCTGAAAAAGAATCGACACCAAAGACGCTCGTAATTGTTGTTGGCACATCCAAATTAACATTAACTTCAATAGTAGAGGAAGCCCTGTTTAAACGCGCTACAAAATTATCTACGCCATTATTGGCACTATTGGAGGCAACGACATTCAAATCAAATATCTCTCTTGCTCTTGCCTGAATTGCATCGTCATCACTATCGTCTATTTCCCCGTTAGCGATGGCTGAAGCAACCCCTAAACTAGCACTATCAATTGCTCTTGCTACATTTTGGCGCGCATCCAAGAAACGATTATAGTCAAACGAAGTGCCTAAAACTGTTAAGAAAATTGGTATAGCACCAGCAAAAATAACAGCTGTCGCACCCTTTTTATCCCTTATAAACGCCGAGACAGTAGATTTAATAAATTTCTTCATTGAACAAATACCTCTTCAAGAAAATCAATGAACCGTTCAAAAGTAATTATAATTTTAATAGTAATAAATCAATTCTATAATAGATATCTAGTTAATCAAAAATTTAATAATATAAATAGACATCAATACATGGAATTAATCATTCATTAATGTTAAAAAAACATTCACTATATTTAGATATTAAAAATCAAGGGGATGTTATAGATAAATATTACAGATATTGCTTACCCCCATTGTTTCAATTGCTTCAATTGACCCTTTGGAACACCATTAAATTTACGCATATATCGCTTTGCTTGGTCCCAGAAATTTCTCGATGCCATTGATGTGGAGATGATTGACAGCACGATTATCCGGGCGCATCATTTGTCGACGAGTGCAAAAGGGGGGGCTCAAAAAGAAGGTTTTGGCCGTTTAAAGGGTGGCTTTACGAGCAAACTCACCACATTGCCGATGCTCACGGATTGCCTGTCAGGGCGGAAGTAACTGGCGGAGAAGTTTCTGATTATATTCGCGAAACAATCCAAAAACGCGGTGGAACACCAGTCATTCCAGGACGCAAAAGCAGAAAGGTAAATATTCAGGTGGAACCTTTTGTTTATGCTCTGCGTAATCATGTCGAACGCTGCTTCAACAAACTCAAATGCTCACGCAGACTGGCAACGCGCTACGATAAAACCGCTGCAAGTTACCTTGGTTTCGCTAACATCGCCGCAGCAAGCCTGTAGACGAGAAAATTTGTCAACCGGACCCAAGTCACATGCCTCTTACTACTCCAAAACATCAACTTTGGATCAACGAATTGAAGTTGCACAAACAGTCCCGCATATGTAACTGAACAAAAATTTAAAAACCGGGTCGCTTAACCACTAACAAAAAAGTCTATAACACTTCCGGGTTTGAACGACCTTTAGACCTTAGCTGTTTAGTCCCACATTGGTTGAATGGATTAACGATAAATCCGTCAGGCTCCTTTTGCCGGCATTTGATGATGTATTGATACGGCGTTAGTTCCTGTAATGTTTTGAGCCATATGGTAAAATTGTAAACATTCAGAAAATTGAAGAGATGCTCTTTGAGTTGCCCGTGTGTTTCGTAATGCTAGCGTTTGACGGTAGCTTCATTCAATCAATATAGGCAATATGTTGGCCTGCCAATCATTCATCAGCTAAGAATAGTTGAAAGATGCGCTTTTCAATTTGCCTATCATGGTATGGACCGAGGTTTTACTCAACCAGTTCCCTTTGCAATTGATTACTATGTTTTATCAAGCAATATATAGGAAAGTCTGCACATATGAGGCAGAGGCTGCTTTTAATAAATGGCCTTTAAAAACTTTGATTGTTGATGATTTGAAAAGTCGGTTGCGCGTAAAAAAAGACTTTTTGATCTTTTCATTTGTGCAATGCACTTGCTGGTTTGATGCGGGCGTGATATGGCCTCGCCAGTTATTGTTTTTGGTATGTAGTCATGCCAGCCCTCCTTCCCAAAGGCTAATCTTATGTCGCTTCGTAATATCGCAATTATTGCCCACGTTGATCATGGTAAAACAACATTGATTGATGTTCTTTTAAAACAATCCGGTGTTTATCGTGATAATCAAAAAGTTGAAGAACGGGCAATGGATTCCAATGATCTGGAAAAAGAACGCGGGATCACCATCCTTGCCAAGGTAACATCCATTGATTGGAAGGGAAGTCGTATTAATATTGTTGATACGCCTGGCCACGCTGATTTTGGCGGGGAAGTTGAACGTATTTTGCACATGGTGGATGGTGTTGTGCTTTTGGTTGATGCTGCTGAAGGTCCCATGCCGCAAACTAAATTTGTTCTATCCAAAGCCTTGAAACTTGGTTTAAAGCCAATTGTAGCCATTAATAAAATCGATAAACCAGACGGTCGTCCCGATGAAGTGTTGGACGAGGTGTTTGATCTTTTTGCCAATCTGGAAGCGAATGAAGAACAATTGGATTTTCATGTGCTTTATGGTTCTGCCAAACAAGGTTGGATGGCACAGGATGCAGACGGACCTCAGACAAGTGTTGGTCCGCTTCTTGATAAGGTGCTTGAACATGTGCCAGAACCTGAAACACAAGAGGGTGCGTTTCGTATGTTGGCAACAACCATTGAATCAGATAATTTTCTTGGTCGTATTCTCACCGGCCGCGTTGTTTCTGGTACAATTATGCCAAATCAGGCGGTAAAAGCGCTTGATCGTGACGGTAAAGTTGTTGAAACTGGCCGTGTTACACAGGTTCTTTCCTTTCGTGGTCTTAATCGCCAGCCAGATGAAAAAGGCGCTGTTGCTGGTGATATTGTTTCACTTGCCGGCCTTACCAAAGCAACAGTAGCAGATACATTGTGTGATCCATCTATTGATATGCCTTTAGAAGCCCAACCCATTGATCCGCCAACCCTTTCAATGACTTTCCGTATTAATGATGGCCCGCTGGCGGGACAGGAAGGGGATAAGGTTCAAAGTCGTGTTATTCGTGAACGTCTTTTGAAAGAGGCGGAAGGAAATGTTGCGATAAAAATTACCGAAGGCGAGGACAGTGATTCTTTTGAGGTGGCTGGGCGCGGTGAACTTCTTTTGGCTATTTTGATTGAAACGATGCGCCGTGAAGGATTTGAATTAACCGTTGGGCGTCCAAAAGTTTTGCTCACACAAGATGAAAATGGTAAGCTGATTGAGCCTATCGAAGAGGTTATTATTGATCTTGATGAAGAGTTTTCTGGTGCTGTGGTTCAAAAATTACAGGAACGTCGAGCAGATTTGGTTGAAATGAAACCTTCTGGAACGGGACGAACCCGCCTTGTTTTCCATGCGCCCACCCGTGGTCTTATTGGTTATCAGCCCGAATTGATGTCTGATACACGCGGTACTGCAATATTCAATCGGGTTTTTCATGAATTTGCGCCTTATAAGGGGGATATCGAAATGCGTAAGACGGGTGTTTTGATTTCTAACGGACAGGGCACTTCAGTGCCATATGCGCTTTTCCATCTTGAGGATAGAGGCCCAATGATGATTGGTGCCGGGGTGCCTGTTTATGAGGGGATGATTATTGGTGAGCATACGCGTGGAAATGATTTGGAAGTAAATGTTTTAAAAGGTAAGCAGCTTTCAAATGTGCGTTCATCTGGTAAAGATGAAGCCGTTAAATTAACAACGCCTATGAAAATGACTTTGGAACGGGCTCTTTCCTATATTGCGGATGATGAATTGGTTGAAGTAACACCGGAATCTATCCGTTTAAGAAAAGCTTATCTTGATCCGCATGAACGTAAAAGAGCTGCAAGATCAAAAGCCTCGTAAGGGTTTTTATTTATAGCGTAATCCTTTTAAAATGATCTTCATTTTAAAAGAGAAGATGAGCGCAAGCAAAAGAATATAGCTAAAATATTTTATCATTTTAAAGTGGTTAAGCTATATTGGTAATTATGGAGGGAAATTTACCCCTCCTTTTATTTTGTGATTTGGCAAAATTTTGCTATTCTATCCTTATGGATCTTGTATCAATAGACATAAGGCAAGCCTTAAAAGAAGATGCCAAAGCGATTGCCAGCGTGCATTTGGCTTCATGGAAATCAACTTATCAAGGCATTATACCTTCCCCAGTTTTAGAGCAGATGCTCTCACGAAGGGGTCGGGAGTGGTGGCAAAAAGCAATTGTTCAAAAAACCTATATTCTGGTGCTGGAATTTAATGGCCTTATCGTCGGTTATGCAACGCTTGGGGCTAATCGTTCGCTTACGTTGCCTTTTGAGGGCGAAATTTTTGAACTGTATCTTCTACCGCATTATCAAGGTGTTGGTCTTGGCTCCAGGCTTTTTAAAAAAGTAAAAGAGATTTTATCAGATTATGGGCTTCATCAATTTGTTGCTTGGATTTTAAAAGAAAATGAGCCTGCTCGTTGTTTTTATGAAAAAATGGGTGGCGTTATTGTTTCCACTTCTTTTGAAAATTTTGGTGATCACAAATTAATCAAGCTTGCTTATTCTTGGCGATAAACAGGAATTATTTCTTAAATGCATATTTTTGTCGTTGCGCCAAGAGTGAGCGGTTGCATCTTGTATAAAGCTTGCTTATGGCTAGGTGCATCTTGTTTGTTTTAATAAAGAGAGTTTCATGCGTTTAGATGCTGTGCCAATTGGCAAAAATCCTCCCGAAGAAGTAAATGTTTTAATTGAAGTTCCTGTTGGAGGAGAGCCAATTAAATATGAAATGGATAAAGAGGCAGGCACCATGTTTGTAGACCGCTTCCTTTATACGCCGATGCGTTATCCTGGTAATTACGGATTTATTCCTCATACTTTATCAGATGACGGTGATCCAATTGACGTTTTGGTGCCAAACCAACGCCCAATCGTTCCAGGCGCTGTTATGGCCTGTCGTCCAATTGGTGTTTTAAAGATGGAAGATGAAGCAGGGCAGGATGAAAAAGTTCTGGCTGTACCGATTTCAAAACTCACCAAACGGTATGACGATGTACATAATTATTCCGATTTACCGGAAATTACCTTGAAACAGATTGCTCATTTCTTTGAACATTACAAAGAATTGGAAAATGACAAATGGGTTAAAGTAACCGGTTGGGGTGATGTTGAGGAAGCCAAGCAAATGATTATGCAAGCTATTGAACGGGCTTCAAAATAACACTGTGGGCGGCTTAAAAGCCGCCGACAAGTCTAGGCATAATTTCTGTTCTTAAAAGCGTTTGAAGAAAGAACAAAATCACTAAAAGAATAATAGGTGAAATATCTAGCCCCCCAAAAGGCGGGACAAAACGGCGAATAGGCCTTAAAAGAGGTTCTGTTAGTTGATAAAGCGCATTGCCAATGGTTGAGATAAATTGATTTGATGGATTAATAATATTAAATGCATAAAGCCATGAAAATATAGCGCTGGCAATTACCAGAAACCAGATAATACCAAAAATAAAATCAATCGTGGCGAGAATTGCAATCATATATCTATCCAGCTTTTGTTATTTTTATATTCCTTCTTAATCGACATAGAGCCAGCTTGGTGAAAATGCAAGAGAAAGCTTGTCTTTAAGGTTACCGGAAAAACTCTTAAAAGAATACGGGTAAATGATGACCGGAGAAGCCTTCATTTACCCGCTACTCAAACTATTTGCTGTAAGACGCAATACCTAACAGACAGCCCTTATAATATTACCTAATCTTGTTTCTAACTTCTGAACAAGAGATACACAATATGATGTTATATTTAATTTAATTTTACTATATATTGATTTTTTTAAAGCTAATTTAACTAAAAAAGCAGTTTTTTGGCTAAAACTCTTGCAAAATGAAAGACTTGAGAATTGAGAAAAACAGATTTTTATGGATTTTTTTCAAGATGTTCTTATATCGGCTTTTAACCAGTTTTTCAGAAAGGTTTGTAGCCAGATTTTAGTAGCTCTATCATACAATAGGCGACCTTCCAGTTGTTGTTTTCTGGTTTGGCCTCCGGCTTCTTGTAATCCATCATGACCTTGTACCAGCCAACGATAAAGCATGGCATGGGTTAATTCAGCGTGGAATTGAACAGCGAATGCGTGATGATTTATATGGAAAGCCTGGTTTTGAAAAAGGTCGCCCTTAACAAGTAATTCAGCGCCTGCTGGAAGACTAAAGCCTTCTGAATGCCATTGGTAGATCATTGATGGTACAGGGGGCATTATACCGCTCTTGATTGTGCGGTTATCATAGACTGGAAAATAGCCAATTTCAGAAAGTCCATCGGGATGCGGCGTTACAAAGCCGCCCATATATTTCACGAGCATTTGAGCGCCAAGACAAACACCCAAAAAAGGGGCTTTCTCATTTAGGGGAATGGCGCACCAGTCTATTTCTTGTTTGATAAAGTCTTCATTATCATTAGCACTCATGGGACCACCAAAGATAACAGCCCCTTTATGGTGGTTTAGAGTTTTAGGGAGTTTATCACCAAAGCGCGGTTTTCTTATATCAAGCTCATAGCCTAGCTGGCGTAATATAAGTCCTACGCGACCTGCAGAAGAATTTTCCTGATGCAGGATAATAAGAATTTTTTCGGTCATTTTATAAAATTACACAGTTTAAAATTAAAGCATTTTATTCATTAATAAGGGCTGCTTCTACTTTTTGTCTTAATAAAATGCGTTCACGGCTTTCAATGCCTAAAAGTTCTGCAACCCGCCAAACAACATTATCCTCTAATTCATGGATAACACCATCAGCCAGAATAACATGCCATAGCATTTCAACAATTTTTTCACGGCCTTCCCTGTCAAGATCGCGTCTTAATATGCTGGTGAAGGAATAAAAGTCGACAGACTTGCTATCTGCTTTTTTACCCTCAGCAATAAGGATTTCAAGTTCTTCTTCCGAAAGGTCATAATGTTGTGTTAAGCAGGCGCTTACGGCATCACGTTCAACATCGCGCATAACACCATCTGCTACCATGGCATGAGCCAAAAGTGCTGCTGTTGCAAGACGTTGGTCATTTTGATCAAAACTTGTTTCTTTGTTTTGATCGGAAATTCCTGCAAAGAAGGTTTTCAGATTTTCAAACATTTCATAAGCCTTTTACTTCTTCTAATCGTAAAAGGCTTTTTAAAGAAGGGCAATCTGGATTTTATATAAATTAGTCGGGTGTGATAAAATTGCTCATTTTTGAACAAGCTGTTTTTCATAACGCCTTTCAGAACCTTCAATAATTGTTGCGCCAATATGTTTCTTATAATAGTCAACGGGGCCCGCCCAGCCGATAATAGCATAGGCGTGGCCCTTTTCTTTCATGGCAGTTAATGCTTTTAATAAAAGGGCTTTGCCAACGCCTTTGCCTCGTGCTTCTGGCAAAACACCTGTTGGGCCAAAAAGTCCCAATGCAGAAGTATCAAAACAGGCAAAGCCGATTATTTTTCTGTTTTCTACGGCAATAAGAGCGCTAATGGGTGTTTGGTGCGCGCCACGTGTAAATTCATCTGCCCAGCCTTTTGAAAAAATACTTTCAATCACGTTTGATGCAATTGAAATTTCTGCGGGATTAACAGGACGTATAACGGCCCCGTTTGCTATTTCAGGTTCGTGATAGGGTAAATCATAAAGTTTAACCAGAAGGTCGGGCATTAAATCTGCTCTCTTGTCAAATCTTCCAAAAGATTGGCGGCCACTGAAACGCGTGCAACGCTTAATTTGCCATCCTCCATCATCGCTTTTAGTTGAGCTTTTACCGCTTCAATTTGTGTGCGATTTTCCAAGTGCCAGTCTTTCATTGCTGTTTCGCCTGCATGATTTTCTAAAACTTGGCGCGCAAGTTTGCTGTGAGCGCGATTTAACTGCCCGCGTCCGCGATTTAAGGCCAATGTGTCATAGTAATCTTCTGTTTGCACCTTGGCTGCTAAGGCATCAATTTTATTCATTTCAAAAAGACCATCCAGTTCGAAATAAACTTTCATGCCTTCAATAAGCGGTCTTTTGACTTCTTTGCAAATCTTGATGATATTGGGGGTAAGGCTGGAAAGAGGAAGAAGGGCGAAATCTTCTGCTATATCTTTTGGAACACCGTTTTTGATGAAGGAACGACTTTCTCTTTCAACATGGTTGGCCAAATATTTGGGAAGGTGGCCTTTTAGCTGTTTTGTAAGCGATTTAATGCCTTCAGCAAGATTGGCCACTTCTGTTGCAATGTCTTTTTCAAAAGCGACATTTTTCAAAACCCAGATGGTTTGACTTAATAACGTTTCGCGCACGCGTTCATAAAGGTCGAGTTGAATGGAGCCTTTAATTTTGGTATCCAGTGCATCAAGACGTGCATGTAGGTTTTGCATGTCGAAAGCCTCACGCACCAAAATATAGGCTTTGGCGATATTTACGCTATTGGCAGATGTTTGTTGCTGGACCTTTTCCAGATAAGTTGCACCCCCACGATTTATCATGGCATTACACACAAGAGTGGCGATAATTTCACGTCTTAATTTATGGCCTTTGATCTCATCGGCATAATTTTCCTGCATTTGTTTTGGAAAATATCTAAGAAGCTCCCTTTCAAGGTAAGGGTCATCTGGCAATGTGCTATCTATCAAATCATCAAATAACGTAATTTTTACATAGGCTAAAATGACGCCAATTTCCGCCCTAGTGAGAGGTTTTTCCTGCGCCAGAAGTTCTTCAAGGTCTCCATCTGAGGGTAAATCTTCTACGTCACGGTTTAAGAGGCCGCGTTTTTCTAACTGATGCATCACACGTACTTGGCTATCAAAATCTGCCATGCCGGATTTTTGCGTCAAAGAAATGGAGAGGGTTTGTTGATAATTGTTACGTAAAACAAGATCGGCAACTTCATCAGTCATTTCTTCTAGAAGGGTATTGCGCTCTTTAAGGTTTAATTTCGCTTTCCGGACAGCAGCGCCCAGGGCGATTTTAATATTCACTTCCACATCGGATGAATTCACCCCCGCTGAATTATCAATTGCATCTGAATTAGAGCGACCACCCCGTTTATTATAGGCAATACGGGCGCGTTGTGTCATGCCGAGATTTGCCCCCTCGCCAATGACTTTGGCGCGCACTTCATCTGCTGTGATCCGGATAAGGTCATTGGCGCGGTCACCAACTTCCGCATTGGTTTCTTCCTGGCTGCGGATATATGTGCCAATACCGCCAAACCAGAAAAGTTCAACGTCCATTTTAACGATGGCTTGCATTAATTCATAAGGTGAAAGTTCAGATTTTTTAATGCCCAGAAGTTTTTGCATTTCTTCTGTCAAGGCAATTGATTTGAGGGCGCGGGAAAAAATGCCGCCGCCTTTTGATAAGAGGTTTTTATCATAATCCTGCCAGCTGGAACGGCCCATATCAAACAGGCGTTTACGCTCTTTATATGAAATTTTCGGATCTGGATCAGGGTCAATGAAAATATCACGGTGATCAAAGGCTGCCACGACCTTTGTTGCTTTTGAAAGCAGCATACCATTACCAAAAACATCGCCCGACATATCGCCAACACCGGCAGCGGTGAAGGGCTCACTTTGAATGTCTTTATCTATTTCACGGAAATGGCGTTTGACGGCTTCCCAGGCGCCCCGCGCAGTAATGCCCATTTTTTTATGGTCATAACCCGCAGAGCCACCAGAAGCAAAGGCATCATCAAGCCAGAAGTCGTAAGACTGTGAAATATTATTGGCTGTGTCGGAAAATGTGGCTGTTCCTTTATCGGCTGCAACAACAAGATAGGGATCATCTTCATCATGACGGACAACTTGTTTGGGCGGTATAACTTTATCGCCCTCAAGATTATCAGTGATTTCTAAAAGGTTTTCTATAAAAATTTTATAAGCTTGTGTTCCTTCTTCAATATATTCTTCACGCGTCATAGCAGAATTAAGCTTTTTAGGCACAAAACCACCTTTTGATCCGACAGGAACAATTACCGCGTTTTTAACCTGTTGCGCTTTTACGAGCCCTAAAACTTCAGTTCTAAAATCTTCAGGGCGATCAGACCAGCGCAGGCCACCACGGGCAACTTTGCCAAAACGCAAGTGCAATCCCTCTACGCGAGGGCTAGACATGAAAATTTCACGGAAAGGGCGTGGTTCTGGCAATCCGTCAATTTCACGCGGGGCCAGTTTGAGAGAAATTTCGGCGATTGGATGACCGCTCTCATCTCTTTTAAAAAAGTTGGTTCGTTTGGTGCCTATTATTACATTTTTGAAACGCCGGATAATCTGGTCTTCATCAAGGCTTGAAACATTTTCTAAAGCAGAATGAATGGAAGTAATAAGTGTTTTTTGCGTTTTTTCGCGATTCTTGGCTTTTGGGTCAAAGCGGGCATAAAATAAAGAGACAAGATCTGTTGTAATGGTACTATTGCTATTAAGCGCTTTCCACATGTACTGCTGACTATAGGTTACACCAACTTGTTGAAGATAGCGTGAAATTGTTCTTAAAAGTGCTATATCGCACCAGTTCAGGCCTGCATTAAGGGCAAGTGCGTTATAACCATCATTGCCTGCTTTTTCTTGCCATATGGCTAGAAGTGTTTCTTGCAATCTGTCTTTTGCTTCATCAAGATTGCTGCAATTGCCTGAAGTAACTTCCAAAACCATATCATGTAGATAACAAGCTTCCTGTCCTTCTGGGTGGGACTTGAAGGTTCTTTCACTAATTACCTTAAAGCCCATAAATTCAAGCATGGGAACGCGTAAGGAAAGATCTATTGGGCTTTGCAATTTAAAGAGTTTCAGGCCGAGACAGTTATTTGCAGCTGTATCTTGATTATAGAAACGGGCAGCCATGTCATCAGCATTTTGAAGTGTTTCAAATATGGCGATATCCTTGACGGCCTGCTCTGGCTTAAAGGCTTCCCTGTAAGCGGCAGAAAAAGCATTACGATATATCTGCTTTTTTTCTTCTTTGTGTTCCAGGTCAAGAGCGTTTTCCAAACGGTCATCCCATGTTTCCACAATAGCGCTGATTGCCGATTCCAAGTCAACGCGGGATACTTCAGGTCGTTTCCCCTTATCGCGCCTTATAATGAAATGAACGCGGGCCAGCAGCCCTTCGGGAAAACCGGGGTAAAAAGAAGAAACGCCCCCCTTAAAAACAGTTGCTAAATGCTCCCCTATACGAATGCGAATATCGGTATTATAACGATCACGCGGTACGAAAACGAGAATAGACACATAACGGTCAAATTTGTCCCACCGTGGTAAAACGCGTACTTTAGCTCGCCCATCAAGGGCAAGTATAGAGAGCGCAAAATCTTCCAGCAAGTTGACACCAATATGGAAGAGTTCATCTCGGGGGTAAGATTCCAGAACATTCCATAAAGCTTTGCCTGAATGGCTGCTTTTATCGAAACCTGATGCTTCCATAACCTTGTTGGCCTTATGGCGTAAATAGGGAATGGCATTGATGGAATAGGCATAAACTGTGGAGGTAAACAGGCCAATAAGACGTAATTCCCCTGTGACTGTTCCCATTGCATCATAAAGTTTTACACCAATATAATCCATATGGATACGGCGGTGAATGCGTGAGCGTACATTGGCTTTTGAAATGATGAGAGGGTCTGGCTTTGTCATGAAAGCGCGAATTTCAGGCGTTATTTCAACCAGTTCATCACCGCGTTTAAGGACATGTACATCAGGGTTATGTAAAATGCCAAGCCCGCTTCCCTTGATTGGCTGGATGAAACGGTCTGCGCTTTCATCATAACGATATTCACGAACGCCCAAAAATGTGAAGTTATTTTCCATCAACCATTCTAAAAATTGAATAGCCTCTGCCAATTGCTGAACTTCAATCGGGGGAGGACTTGCTTTATAGCGAATGACAGTGCCTTGAAGTTTTTCCATCATTTTAGGCCAGTCATTCACAACGGTTCGGACATCTTTTAAAAGCCCGTTTAAGGCCTCGCGTATGCGTTTTTCATCTGATTTCGTAAGGGCGGGAATATGGATATGCACCACACTTTCGCGTGGGTTTTGGTTTTGAACACCTGTTTTAAAAAGTTCAGGCCCTTCAATCAGGGTGCCGTCTTCATCACGCTTAACGGAAAAAATAGGATGGACGAGAAGAAGAATTTCATAACCTAAATCCCTTAGTTCTGGAACCAGACTATCAATAAGAAAGGGCATATTATCATTAATAATATCAATAGTGGTGATTGAACGGGGGCCATGATTTTCATCTATGATAGCGTTTTTCAGGGTACGGAAAGAAATTTGCGGTCTGCCGGTTTTTCTTTTTTGCAGGGTTTGAAATGTTTTTGTAGTAAAATCTGCTATTTGTTCAGAGCTATAGGCTGCAAGATCTTCTGAAAGACTGTGGCCAAAAAGATGATGAACAAATGCGCCAAGCGATTTGTTTTTTTTTGAGAGGTTTTCACTGGTTTCTTTTAAAACCTTATCTTTTATTTGGTCATAATCCAGCATAGTATTTCCTTAAGTTGACAGTCATTCTAATGGAACCGCTATTAAATATTTTTTGCCCCGTTTTTAAGCAGAAAAAGCATGAACCTATTCTTTAGAATGTGCGAGAAAAAGTTAATATTTCTAACAGAATTTTTCAGTTTTTCATTCTATAGGCTTGGCTTTTTCCAAAGTAGATGAAAATTTTAAAGTTGGAGCTTATCACATTACACGAAAAACTTATCTCACGGTGTGCCAGCACGACTTGCAAGTTGCAGTTTATTCAGGCATGAGACAGATAATAGATAAATTGCAAGTTTTTTTAGGAGTCTTAGGATGTCTTCGCAGACCTATTTTTTGATTATTGTAACCACCGTTGCAGCTTTATTAAGCTTCTATATTAGCCCAAAGGCGAAAAGTGTTCGTTCGTTTTTTATGGGCCAAGATAACGGTGATAGACAGCCCAGCCTATTAGCTCTTACATTTTCACAAGTTACAACATGGATTTTTGCACGCTCCATTTTAAATGCTGCTATTTTGGGTTATTTTTATGGTATCGGTGGCGCCCTTGCCTATGCTGCTTATTATCTTTCATTTTTAACGGGTGCGTGGATTATTCAAAGTTTGCGCTTTCGTCATGGTTTTAACAGTATCCAGGATTTTTTAAGTGACCGATTTGGCCTGGCTGGCACAACAAGTTATAACTTTGTTGTTGGCGTGCGTTTATTATCTGAAATTTTCGCTAATTTATTGGTTATTGGCTTATTATTCGGTTCAGATGGTAGTTTAGCATATAGCGCTTCCATTATTCTGGTTGGCGTTATTGCCCTTGGTTATTCTTTAATGGGAGGGTTGAATGCTTCAATCAAGACAGACCTCTACCAGATGGGGATTTTTATTGTTGTTCTGGTAGCTCTTTTAGGCGCAGTATTTTTTACTGGTACGCTTGATATGGTTGCCGTTTTCGCCTCAACCCCTGAACTGGACAATCCAGGCTGGGTGCTGCTGGCCGTTGCCTTTTTACAGGTATGGAGTTATCCACTCCATGACCCCGTCATGATGGACAGGGGCTTTATTGCTGATCGTAAAACAACAATTGCAAGTTTTTACCATGCAGGTTGGATTTCTGTTCTTTGTATTTTAGCTTTTGGTCTTATTGGTGTGTGGGCTGGCCTTGAAAAGACGGCGGGTGAAGATCTGGCTGTTACGCTTACACGGCTTATTGGAGATTGGCCGATGGTTCTTTTCAATATCGCATTGATTATTTCTTGCATGTCAACGCTTGATTCAACCTTCTCTAGTACAGCTAAATTGACAATTGTTGATATGAAAATTGGAAAACCGACCTTGAAAAATGGTCGCTTAGCTATGACAGGTTTTCTGTTCGGTGGACTTTTGATGGTGTTTTTTGGCTCAAAAGACCTTTTCTCTGCTGTTGCTGTTTCAGGAACGGCTTCCATGTTCCTTGCCCCTGTGATTTTCTTCTCACTATGGATGGGACGGCGTGATATTCCCGTTTGGAGTTACATGATTTCTTTTTTAGCGGCGATGACGGCGGCTGTTTTATATTTTACAGAATCATCAGGCTATACAAATATCGTTGGACCTTTGGCAGGTGTCGAGCATAAATATGCCAAGCTTCTAGTCTTATCAGCTGCAACTCTTGTCATTGGTTGCGGAGCTTTCATGTTAGGCATGGCAACAAATATAAAGGGCCGTCAATCTGTTGAGGCATCCTGATTTTCTTTTTCATGATGGTGTCTGATACGGTGAACTGATAGCCAGACAAGTAAAAGGATAAAGGGAACTGAAAGGGTGGTAAGCAAAGTTGGGCTTAGTCCTAATGGTGCTGCCATTCCTTTAAAAACATAATATAAAAGGCTAACGGCATAGTAACTGATTGCAACAACAGAAAGACCTTCAACCGTTTGTTGCAATCGATATTGCAGTTCGGACCTACGGTTCAAGGCTTTTAAGAGACCCTGATTTTGCGCTTGTATATCTACATCAAGTTGCGTCCTTATAAGGCCGGAAGCGCGGCTGATTTTCTGTGCCAGAGTATCCTGCCGTCGTTCAATCGCATTACAGGTATGTATAGCGGGCATGATACGGCGGGACAGAAATGTTTTTAATGTCACAAAATCAAGATGTTTGTGCTCTTCAAGAGCTTGTAAACGTTGTTCAACGATTGCAAAATATGCCCGTGAGGCAGCAAAACGATATTGACTATTAATCGTCAAGGTTTCAAGGTCCATAGCAATGCGATATAGGCGATTGAGCAAGGCCTGATTTTCATTGCTGTTTTTTACATTGTTTAATTCATTGAAAATATCAGAAAGCTGGCGTTCCAATTCATTAATGATCGGGTTTGCCCTTTGTGCTTCGGGTAAACCCAAAAGGGCGACTGTGCGGTAAGTTTCAATTTCGCTCAAGCGTCTTACCAAAACGCCGCATGAAAGGGCTCTCATGCCCATATCAGTGATAACGAAACGGGTTAGGCCAAATTCATCCTGTCTAAAATCTGTTGCAACGAGTGCCTTACCATTTTCGCATTTTGAAAGGCAGAGTGAATTGGTATCAAAATCATAAAAATCAAGCTGTTCGTCTTGTGATGCTTCAGCTGTTTTATCTGGGCTATTTTTTTCGCCAAATCCACGAATATCAATCCGCACAGCATTAATAAGAGATCCCATAACAGGAGAAGGCTCGCCAAATACAGAAAAAGGGTCGGCTTCTGGCACATGGTTTGGGTGGCCAATCCATGTAAGAGAAACAAATTCGGTATGTGATTCAAAGGCAAGCTGGGCTTTGCCGTCTTTCCAGACCATGCGCCGGGCATTTTCTTTTGGAATTTCCAAATGGCGTTTATTGCACCAATTTTTCAAGGAAAGAAAGCTGTCTATTTCTGAATTACGCCAAAAAACATATTTTAAAATTGTGCAGGGTGACCGGAGTGGTTCAAAGGGGCGTGCATGAATTTCATCTTGAACTTTTTGCCGCAATGGATGTTCGGGTAAATGGCGGTCATGACGCATTGATAATCAGCCCTAATGTTAGATCGTCTAAAATAAAGTCTTGTGTAAAATAATGTTTTTTGTACAAGGCCAATTACAGTTTTTCTTTTTGACAAGATAAAGCGTAAGCCTTTTAAAATGAAAAGCTGAACGAAAACAAAAGAATATAGCCAAAACCTGTTATCATTTTATATGAGTTTAGCTATAGAATAAAAGGTGCCAATTGTTCCGTTTTTTCTTTTGTTTACCAAGTTCTGCGCGGGCCTGTATCAATGTGATAATGATGCGTGTATCCACTATAGCCACCAACGGAACCATGGTTTTTTAAAAATTTAAGGACTTTTTTTCGTTTGCCCTGAACTGAAAAATCGGCAGCTTGGCATCGTAAATGATAAGAATTGCGGGCTCCTCCTTTGCGGCGGTTTTCACTCACTTCCCTTTTAGTCGATGTAACGGTTACTTTGCCGAACTTGCGCGATGTATGATTTAAGATACGTTTTAAGCGAAAGGGCAGGCAGGTTTTTGTATCTTTGTATACTACGTCTTTATTGCCTGCTAGAAAGAGGTTGACAACGGGTACTTTAGCGCACCCACTTAAAAAAAGAGTTATAAAAACAATAGGTAATACACTAAGAACTTTGTTTGAACTCATAACTTTTAACACTACTCGTTACTGGATGTTAATGGCATAGGTGCCGTAATTATTTGCTTTAAAAGTTAAAATTTATTTAGACTTATTAATCATTCGATAAAGTTTCTTTCTTTTTGATTAATAAAAACTTGCCAAGTTTTTAATTGCCTTGATAAAATATCAAATAATTAAATAGTCTAGAGAATGCACCTTTGCCGTCTTTGACTGTTTATAAAGTTTTATGGCGCTCTTTTGGGGTGCTTTAAGTGTTTTCGTTAGGAGGGGTTTTCGAAAGCGCTTATAATTTAGGAGGACTATTGAGTGGAAAAAGAAGTTTATCCAGTTCAAAGCGAACTGGCTGATAAGGCGCATATTAATAAATCCGGCTATGAGGAAATGTATGCGGCTAGTATTAAAAACCCCGATTTGTTTTGGGCAGAACAAGGCAAGCGGCTAGACTGGATTAAACCTTATACAAAGGTTCAAAACACATCTTATGAATATCCAGATATTTCAATCAAATGGTTTGAAGATGGTACATTAAATGTATCAGCCAATTGTATTGATCGTCATTTAGCAGAACAAGGTGATGATATCGCCATTATCTGGGAAGGCGATGAGCCGGATCAGGATGTAAAAATCACCTATCGCGCTTTGTATGAGCATGTTTGTCGCCTGGCTAATGCCATGAAAGAGGCCGGTATAAAAAAAGGAGATAGGGTCACCCTTTACATGCCCATGATACCGGAAGCGGCTTATGCGATGCTGGCTTCAGCGCGCATTGGCGCTGTTCATTCGATTGTTTTTGGCGGTTTTTCACCAGATGCTTTGGCAGGTCGCATAGTCGATTGCGATTCTCATTATGTAATAACGGCTGATGAAGGTGTGCGCGGTGGGCGTAAAATTCCTCTAAAAGCCAATACTGATGCGGCTGTAGCTATTGCGGAAAAAGAGGGTGTGAATGTCAAAAAAGTTATCACTGTGCAACACACAAAAGGTGATGTTAACTGGGTGGATGGCCGCGATATTTGGTATCATGAGGCAGTTTCTTCCGTTCGTTCTGAATGCCGCCCAGAAGAAATGAATGCAGAAGATCCGCTTTTTATACTCTATACATCAGGCTCAACGGGTAAGCCAAAAGGTGTTTTGCACACAACGGGCGGGTATCTTTTATGGGCGTCCATGACCCATGAATATGTTTTTGATTACAAAAAGGGTGATATTTATTGGTGTACGGCCGATGTTGGCTGGGTGACAGGTCATTCTTATATTGTGTATGGCCCGCTGACAAATGGTGCAACAACCCTGATGTTTGAAGGAGTGCCTAATTATCCTGATATGTCTCGGTTTTGGGATATTTGCGATAAGCATCAGGTAAACCAGTTTTATACAGCGCCAACAGCTATTCGCGCCTTGATGCAAGCTGGTGATGATCCGGTCAAAAAAACTTCCAGATCATCCTTACGTATTTTAGGTACTGTGGGTGAACCCATTAATCCAGAAGCATGGCAATGGTATTATAATATTGTTGGAGAAGGGCGATGCCCCATTGTTGATACATGGTGGCAAACCGAAACGGGTGGGCATATGATTACGCCTTTGCCAGGAGCGATGGACTTGAAACCAGGTTCTGCAACATTGCCGTTTTTTGGCGTTGTGCCTCAGCTGGTGGATAATGAAGGAGTTGTTTTGGAAGGAGCCGTTGAAGGCAATCTATGCCTTACAGCTTCATGGCCGGGCCAGATGCGAACAGTTTATGATGACCATGACCGGTTCGTGCAAACCTATTTTTCAACTTATAAAGGTAAATATTTTACTGGTGATGGCTGTCGGCGGGATGAGGATGGATATTATTGGATAACGGGTCGTGTTGATGATGTTATCAATGTTTCTGGCCATAGAATGGGAACGGCAGAAGTTGAAAGCGCTCTTGTAGCGCATGAGAGTGTTTCGGAAAGTGCTGTTGTTGGCTTTCCACATGATATTAAAGGACAGGGTATTTATTGTTATGTCACATTGATGGATGGCGTTGAGCCAGATGATGCGTTGAAAAGTGTTTTGCGCGACCATGTGCGTTCAGAAATTGGTCCGATAGCTTCGCCCGATATGATTCAGTTTGCGCCTAGTTTGCCCAAAACCCGTTCAGGCAAGATTATGCGCCGAATTTTGCGCAAAATTGCTGAAGATGATTTTTCTAATCTTGGAGATATATCTACTCTGGCGGATCCTTCTGTTGTTGAGGATTTGATTGAAAATCGACAAAATAAATAGCGCAAGATTTAAAATGTGAACCGCCCTGGTTTTCCTTTTAGAGAGTTTTACTCTCCGGTAAAACCAGGGCGGTTCAATGGCCCTTTCTTTTTAATTCACTGGAAGGGCTATTTTCTATCATATAAGCAAGCCCCTATAAATTGATAATGAATTTTGGCACCATTTCTTTGTTTGCGCTCAGCTTTTCTTTTATAGTGTAATCCTTTTAAAACTATCTTCATTTTAAAAGGATTACGCTATATTTCGCCAGGTTGCCTTACCCCTAGACTTTTAGGGTCAGGACCATCCAATTCAAAACTTCTAACCATTGCAATCTCCATAAGATAAACAAAAGGTCATTGGTACGTTAGTATAGATTGGACTTACCCTGTTTTAATGGAGAGACTTTTTGATAAGTTTTATTTATCAGGAGGTTTTGATGAAACAACGAGAATTTACGGAAGAATTTAAACGCGAAGCACTGCGCATTTTGGAGACAAGCGATCTTACGATCAA
>CALHLB010000005.1 GCA_938034375.1 uncultured Alphaproteobacteria bacterium
TTCTTTTTGAACATCCAACCAGATCTTATTAATATCCTCAGTCTTCAACTCCCCTTCTCTCCTTTTTAAATGAATACGTCTTTCAAAGGTGTAAAAAGCAATCTGGCGCACGACCGTGTTCAACATGTCTTCCACCTTGGAAGCCAGCATGATTTTACGTTCATCGCCCTCGTTTTTTTCAGCCAGCATCGTTCGAAATGTTAACATCTCACCAAAAACACTTGCCGTCTCAGCAAGTGTCAACGGTGTTGGAGCCATTAAAGCCCCCTGCCCACCAGCTAAAACCTGATGCACCCCATGCCCTAATTCATGGGCCAATGTCATAACATCACGGGTTTTTCCCTGATAATTCATAAGAACATAGGGATGCGCGCTCGGCACAGTAGGATGAGAAAAAGCACCAGGCGCTTTTCCTTCTCGAACGGGCGCATCAATCCAACCTTTATCAAAAAAGTCTTTGGCAATGTCACGCATTTTCGGAGAAAAACCTGCATAGGCATCCAGAACAGTTTTTTCAGCTTCCTTCCAAGGGATTAAGCGGCTTTCCTTACCGTCCAGCGGGGCATTCCTATCCCAATGTTTAAGTTTCTTCTTCCCCATCCATTTTGCCTTAAGAGCATAATAACGATGAGAAAGACGCGGATAGGCCTCACTTACTGCTTTTTCAAGCGCATCCACAACATCACGCTCAACACGGTTAGCAAGATGCCGGCTATCTGCCACATCTTCAAAGCCACGCCAGCGATCAGAAATTTCCTTATCTTTCGCAAGGGTATTGGTAATAAGCGTAAAAAGACGCGCATTTTCTTTAAAGACAATAGCTAAAGCATCGGCGGCCTTTTGGCGAATAGCGCCATCATTACTAACAAGCCTGTTCAAGGTCTGCTCAAGAGCCAGCTCTTCACCATCAATGGTAAAGCGGAGGGAAGCCATGGTTTCATCAAATAAACGATTAAAAGCCCCTCTCCCAGTTACCGATTTTTCATGAAAAAGCTCTTCAATCTTTTCATCGAGCTGAAAAGGTTTATCGCGCCGAATATCAGCAAACCACGGGCGGTATTTTGAAAGCCCTTCATGGGCCAAGGCTTTTTCCAGAATATCTTCACGAATCGTATTCAGTTCCAAAGTAAAAAACAGAATATTTGAGGATATGGCTGTAAGCTGTTCATTCATGTCGCCATAAAATTTGGCGCGCGCCGGATCCGTTGTCCGACCGGCATAAGAAAGTCCTGCAAAGGAACCAAGACGACCCAACCTGTCTTGAAGCTCCTCATAGCTTTGAACAGCAACAAAAAGACCTGAAACATCCTTTACGACCAATTCATTGAGATGGCCTTTATAAGCTTTGGCAAAACTTTCTGCTGCATCGCGACACGCATTAAGATCATTCTTAACGTCTTCACTTTCAAGCGCCGGGTAAAGGTCTTGCAAATTCCACTCCGGTAGGGAGCCTAAATCTGCCGGCCTTGACGCAGCCTCAAAAGAAGATTGAAAAGCAAGAATATCAATAAACGGGTAAGGCACGATAATAAGCTCCATAAAGTAAAATGATTCGCATCCAGTATTTAAGCACACAAGTTGAACCATACAATCTCTCTTTGTATCGAAATGATGCAAAGCAGTTAATAATCCATTTACTTCTTACAGGCAGTTTAGATCAAACAATGGAGATGATTCTAAAAAGTCATCCCCTGAAAATTTGGCAATAGCGTTCAAGTAAAGCATAGTAAGGTTGCGTGCGTAATGAAAGTTCATATTCTTGTCGTTGATGATGATCCCGTCCAGCGGCGCCTTCTCGAAGCCTTGATTGAAAAATTTGGTTATCAGGCAACCTGTGTTGAAAGCGGAGAAGAAGCTCTTTTCCTTCTTCAAGAAGAAGAAGTCACATATTCCTTGGTTTTATTAGATCTTGTAATGCCCGACCTTGATGGCATGGCCGTTTTGGAACAGATGAGAAAAAAGAATATTGATGTTCCAACCATCGTATTAACCAGTCAAGGCGGCATAGATACAGTCGTAAGTGCCATGCGCGCCGGCGCGGTTGATTTCATAGTAAAGCCAGCCAGCCCGGAGCGCCTAAACGTTTCCATCCAAAATGCCCTTACCCTTTCAAATCTTGAAACAGAACTCAAACGCGTCAAACGATCCTTAAGCGGACAATTAACATTCAAAGATGTCGTGACATCAAGTGACCGCATGCAAAGGGTTATTAATCTTGGTGAACGCGCAGCCCTATCGACAATCCCTGTCCTTTTGGAAGGCGAATCGGGCGTTGGCAAGGAAATGATTGCGCGGGCCATTCAAGGCACTTCAACAAGAAAAAACAAACCTTTTATAACGGTTAATTGCGGGGCTATTCCCCCTACATTAGTCGAATCCATATTATTCGGCCATGAAAAAGGGGCCTTTACGGGCGCAACAGAAAAACAAATCGGCAAATTTCAAGAGGCCCATGGCGGTACGCTTTTTTTAGATGAAGTGGGTGAATTACCGCTTGATATTCAAGTAAAGCTTTTGCGAGCAGTACAACAAGGTGAAATTGACCCCCTTGGCGCCAGAAAACCCGTAAAGGTTGATATCCGCATAATCTCTGCCACCAATCGAAGTTTAATGGATATGGTCAAGGAAGGCACATTTCGCGAAGATTTATATTACCGACTGAATGTTTTTCCTATTATGATTCCTCCTTTAAGAGCACATAGGGAAGATATCGCTGGTCTTGCCCGCCATTTCACGGCTCGCTTTGCAGCAGAGGAAGGAAGGCGCGCCATAAAAGGCATCACACGCCATGCCCTTGAACTTTTAACGGATTATCATTGGCCAGGAAATATTCGTCAATTGGAAAATGCGATCTTTCGCGCCGTTGTCCTTTGTGACGGCTCTGAATTAACGCCAGCTGAATTTCCGCAAATTACCCCAAAAGACACGACAGCCCCCCCCCTCTACCAAAACGCACATTCCACATCACAAGTGCCATCTTCCGAAGAAATCACCTCAATGCAAAATGGCGATGAAGAAGCCATAAATTTCAGTGAAAAAAATCAAGATGATATAATGCAGCTTTTAGATAGGACGGATAACATTCGCCCCCTCAACGAACTTGAAGGCGATATTATTCGCACAGCTTATAAGCATTATGAGGGGCAAATGTCTGAAATTGCGCGCCGCCTTGGAATTGGCCGCTCAACACTTTACCGTAAAATGAAAGAACACGGCATTGAAGAAGAAAATGTCGCTTAAGAAAGTTCACAGCTATCTTTTGCTTGATAACATCTTTGTTAAAATACAAATTAAATAACATATTTTAACACTTAAGCACGCAAGATGACGTATAATAATCACACTGAGCTAAAACCGTTTCTAAATGAACCTAAAATAAATCGAAAGATGTTTTGCAATATTGCAGTTTTTTACCAAATCGGCTTTTCTCTGCAAAATAATGAATCAAGGTATTTGAATGATGCGTTCTGGAAAAAGAATATTATTTAAACATACAGCACTGGCATGCGTTTTAACATTTGCAACCAGTTCAGCTTCTTTCTCAAAAGATCTTCAAACAGC
>CALHLB010000006.1 GCA_938034375.1 uncultured Alphaproteobacteria bacterium
CCTGGGGGATGAAAATGAAAAAAGGTATTGCAAAGCAATTAACAGCATTAATGGCTCTGCCTATATTTGTTATTATGGTAATTAGTAGCCTATATGCTTATGAAATTTGGAGAGAAGCCAAGCATTTTGAAATCTTAGAACCTCTTACAAATATTGCCATTGCAGGCAATAATATTATTCATGAATTGCAAAAAGAACGTGGTAAAACTGTTCGATTGATAAACAATAAGTTTTCGGCCAGCTCTTTCAAAAATGTTGAAACACAACGTTCGTTGAGTGATGCCAAAATTGAATTATTCAGAAATGTTTACAAACAATTTCATGGCAATGAAGAGTTTGAAAAACATCTGCACAGCATTGATAAAGAATTAGATTTGATCGTTTCATACCGACAAAAAGTTGATTCTAAAAACATAACGATTGGTCAAAACGTTGAATTATACTCAATGGTTATTGATGACCTTATCGGCATTGTTTCTGAAACAATTAAATTTAGCCCCTCTGAATATGTTACTGCAGAACTTTTATCTTACCTGATGCTAACAAAAATCGGGGAAGAAGGCGGGCTTGAAAGGGCCATTGGTTCTGCCATTTTAAATGATGCATCAAAGGGAGAGATCAATTTTGAGCGTTATTCCTCCTATAAAAATCATTTATTTGGCGAGAAAAAATTTATCCAGTCTTTTTATAAGCTGGCTACTCCAGCACAACTTTCTGATTACCAGAAAACAGTTCAGGGAGAAGATGTTGATAATATTACAAAATGGCGCCAGATACTTAAAGATATCCCCAATACAAAAGATAATCAGGGGGTAAGTGGCGAGCAATGGTTTTCAACAGCAACAGCCCGTCTCAATCTAATCAAGCAAGTTGCAGATCGCATTGGCACCAAGGCGCAAAACATCGCACAACAACAATATAATAGTTTTTATCAGCGCTTCCTATTAACAAGTGGACTATCGCTACTCTTCATCGCAATATTCGGTATTTTCAGTTTATATTATGTATCTGGTATTGCTCGCAAGCTTCGTGTTCTTGCTAACACCGTTTCACAAGCTGGTGATTTATCCCAAAACATTGAAATACAATATACAGAAGATCAAAGCGAAATTGGCGCAATTGCCAAGGCATCAAAAGAATTTAGGGAATCGGCAAAAGAACGCCAGAAAATGCGAGAAATTGCTGCCCTTGAGCAAGAAAAAAACAATCAACGTCAGAATCGTATTGATGAATTGATTACGCATTTTCGTAGCGATGTTTCTGCCCTTCTGGAATTTGTTGATCAAAATTCTATCACCTTAAGCAATACAGCTTCAGATCTAAATGGCATTGCAGAAAAAACCAAAGAAGAAACAACATCAGCATCAACATCTTATCAATCAGCATCCGATGGTGTTCAGACTGTTGCTGCTGCAGCGGAAGAGCTTTCCATCTCAATCAAAGAAATTACGAGACAGCTTTCTCAAGCTGATGATACGGCAAAACAGGCCCAAGGAGTTGCAACAGAAACATCCGATCAGGTCAATAATCTTGCAACTTCTGCTACAAAAATTGGTGACGTTGTCAAACTCATTCAAGAAATTGCAGAACAAACCAACCTATTAGCACTTAATGCAACAATTGAAGCAGCCCGCGCAGGCGATGCAGGCAAAGGCTTTGCAGTGGTTGCAACAGAAGTAAAAGCTCTAGCCAGCCAAACAGCTAATGCAACCGATGAAATTGCAAATCAAGTACAGGAAGTTCAAAACGCAACGGAACACACTGTTAAAGCCATTGCAGAAATAACCAAAACAATGGACGAAATCTTTGAATTCACAACCATGATTAGCGATGCCGTTGGCCAACAGGATGAAGCAACCTCAGAAATTAGCGCAAGCGCCAATAGCGCCGCCCAAGGCACTGAAAATGCAACTGGTAGCATTGACCGCGTTAAAGGCTCAATTGAAAATACATCGAGTATGGCTAATAACGTTCTTCAAGCTTCAGAAGAAATGTCTGAAAAAGCTATCCAGCTGCGTACTTCTGTTGATACCTTCTTAAAAGAAGTCGCAGCAGCCTAATTTCTCCAGATATCTTACTAAAAAAGCGCGCCATACTTGGTGCGCTTTTTTATTTGGGAGCTATAATCAAGTTCATATAAATTGATAATGAATCTTGTCCATATCTTTTGTTTGCGCTCAGCTTTTCTTTTAAAATGATCATAATTTTAAAAGGCTTACGCTTTAACTGGACTTGCTTCATAAAAGTAGAGAGTGCTTCTTAATCAAACTGGAGGTTCTCAATTATCAATAAGAAACCATTTACAGAAGAATTTAAACGTGAAGCAGTGCGTTTAAGTTATTACAGCGATTTAACCGTCAAACAGATTGCCTGTGATTTGGGTATTGGCAAGTCCACTCTTAGCACTTGGCGCCGCCAGATGCGTGACGCATCTGATGAAGAACGGATTTCTGATCCCAACGAGGATGAATTGGTTCGTTTGCAACGAGAAAACAGGATCCTTCGCCAAGAGCGAGATATTTTGAAGAAGGCTACAGCTTTTTTCGCACGGGAGGGAAGTCAGTGAAGTTCCGTTTCATTGCCAGTGCGAAATCACACTTCCCTATCCATATTTTGTGCTGCCTGCTCGGTGTTAGCGAAAGCGGCTTTTATGCTTGGAAAAAGAGGCCACTGAGCGCCCATGCGCGCATGGATCAGAAATTACTCGTACATATCCGCAGTGCCTTTGCATGTTCTAATAAAACCTACGGTAGCCCACGTATGGTCTACGAACTAAGAGAACAAGGCTTCGATGTAGGCAGACGGCGCATAGCACGACTTATGAAAGAAAATGGCATGGAAGCTCGCCAGAAGCGCCGTTTCAAGCGCACGACAGACAGCAATCATGATAATCCCATTGCACCTAATCTTCTAGGTAGAAACTTCGCAGCTAGATAACCCAATCAGAAATGGGCTAGCGATATTTCCTATATCTGGACTAAAGAGGGGTGGCTTTACCTTGCGGTTGTCATGGATCTCTACGCTAGGCGCATCGTTGGTTGGGCCGTTAGCGATCGATTGAAAAAAGAGTTGGCGCTTGATGCTTTGGGACAGGCCGTTGCCCTGCGTGACCCGCCCAAGGGGCTCATTTACCATTCCGACCGCGGGTCTCAATATTGTTCTCACGACTACCAGAAGGCACTGAAAGCGATAAAGGCCAAACCATCCATGTCCAGCAAAGGAAATTGTTATGATAATGCCGTGGTAGAAACCTTTTTCAAAACTATAAAATCGGAACTCATATGAAATATGACATTCCAGACACAAAATCAGGCCAAAATAGAAATATCACGCTACATCAATGCGTTTTACAACCCAATTAGGAGGCATTCAGCATGCGACTATACAAGCCCAATAAAATTTGAAATGATGACTTAAATAAAAGCCAAGCACTCTCTACTTTTATGAAGCAAGTCCACTGACGGCTGATCTCATAAACCCGCCGTCTGTAACCTGCCTGTGCAGAATAGGCCAAAGCCCCGTCTCGTAGCAGATTAAAGCGATCTCCATCAATCTGACTATCAAACTTTCCTGATGATGTTCTATTGGAAAATTCCGTAAATCCGATAGGAGCGCGTCTATCCGTATAACGGTCTTTACCACCTATTTGCTCAAGTACAGGACTATCAGCCAATTGTTTGGTTGTCTGGCAGCCTGCCAAAATCAGACTAAGGCCGATAAGAGTGAGGATAGGAAATGTTTTCATAAGGTGTTTTCTTCAACGCTTGGCACAGGGCTTTTTTCTGGACGGTGATATTTGAGTGTGAGTGTTTTATCCTGTTGATTAATAACAAGGCGAGCGCGGTTTTTAGCTTGCTCATATCCTTCTCGCAAAAGACCAATGGCAGAAATGTCGTTTTGAACAACGGTGATAATGATGGGTGACCCTGGCTTTTCACCAACAGAAAGAACTTTATAGTCAATTTCACGAGCGACAAGTTTGGTTAAATCCTCAATCGTTCCAGAAAATTTGCCATCAAGTACGGTTAGAAGCGAGCCTTCTTCTACATGGGAGGGATTGATAATTTTGGTTGTATCCCATGCTGGTACCTGAAGGACATGAGAATATAATTGTGCTTCTTCAACTTCACGATCAACACCTGCAACAGTCTGGTCAATCAGTCCTGAAAGCGATGATTTAGGTCCTTCTTCTTTTTGTGCCGCAGTACAGGCAGAAAGAAGAATAAAGCCAATACCCATAAGGGATATTTTAGTGGGAAATGACATAATAATATCCATTAATTATAAATGCTTGAACATATTTTCGATAAAAAGAATATCATGTCATTAATTTGCTTGTGTTACGATAACTTAACGTCAATTAGTTGCATTCATGCACTGATATATAAGTTATCTCTATAAAGCAAAAACAAGCTATTTTCCGCAAATATAAAGTATTACTATTCTTCAAAATCCCTGGAAAATCATATCCAGCGCTCGTGTAATTTCATCCGAATGTTGTTCTAAACTACCTGATATTTTATTGAGCCTACTGACTGGCGCTGAGGCGATAAATTGTGTTGCCAGGATATGAGGTTTACCATTTACAGTAAACTTTGGGTTTAGAGAGCTTGCTGGGGAAGGGGCTTTATTAACTGGCAGCAGGGGAACGACCACCCGTGTATTCAGCTCGTCGAGCAGGTCTGTCTGTACGTCAACGACAAACGTCTTATCCGTGTCAAATTCATAAATGTCGTATTTCGTAAAACTGCCGAGCGCTTTCCAGTGGAAGGCCGTGTTGCTCTACATACTTATTTGAACTATCTAATGCTTGCTTGTTTTCACGTTTCCAGCGTTCTGCTAGTGTTTCAGCGATTTTTTGTCGAATACCCGTCTCAGCGGCCTGGGAAATATTAATACCCAATTCCTTGGCAGATGCGACAAGATTGCTATCAAGCGTGAGATTAGTCGGCTTTCTATGACTTATAGATGGCATTATAACTCCAAGGGTTTTAATACCAGCTATTGTGCGCATAATCATGCGCATCTGTAAAGCGCATAATATATCTTATGGAACCTTATGTTGTTATATAATACACAACATTATTTCCTCAAAGAAACACTTATCAAAACACCTGAAAGGATTCTAAAGTAACAAGTTAACTAAAGTGAATCACAGCACAAATTCTGAAATCAAGTTATATCAGTTCAATTTGTTTGCAGCCTGAGCGAACCCTACAAGTGTTACTTCTATATTAATCTTTTGATGGTTTTCTGCTTCCATAGAGATGATCATTTTATTGCCTTTTTTCATTTCATCAATTTGTGAGTTTTTAATTCTTTTCTTTACAAAGCATCCCGCCTGATTGCATGTAGTAACTTCAAAGTTCCTCGACTTATTATCATCAATTTGTAGATTTATTCCCTTGGGTAGATAAAGCCCTAGAGGTAATTGTATCAATAAATTTGAAGACGAATCGTTACTTAATTTTTGGATAGAAAACTGCAAAAGTCGTTGCTTATTATGGATTGATGTAATAGTCATATTTACACTACATTTAAGGGAAACATCAACGTTGATACATTGAACTTGCCAGCCACTTGATTTGATTTTTGTCTTTTCTGTTGGCACTTCTTCTTTTATATTTTGTGCCCAAGCTCCCGACACGACAATGCACAATACTGACATGATGGAGATGATTGAACTGACGCAATGTCTTTTTTTGAAATTCATAAAAGTATTCCTATTACAATATAAGTTTCTTTAAAATCAGTGTATTATTAACAATTGTAAATGCAAACAAGCGCTTGATTAACGCATATTTAACCATTATCAGATTATCTGTTAATTGAATCTGCCTATGGTTACAATGATAAATTTTAGTATAGTATATTACATTTTTCAGGTTTTTTTTGCAACACAAACCAGAAAGCTAAATTTAAATCTAAAAAACTGCTTTAAGTTTAAATCTCAAGTACACCAAACTATGAAGTTTGGTGTTACATAATTAATGAATCGTTAATTTATTCAAACTCTTACTTAATATATTAATCATGAAAAATTCTGATTTCTCAACCATGTGTTATAACTTTTACGCCTCATATCAAATATTAAAAGACGCATCAAAGCCTTTAGTGAATAAAAGGTATTATAGTCTTTTATTATCAGGCACTTCATTGTCATGCTTATTAATTGTTAGCAGTTCATATTTTTTTTCAGCGAATGTTTTTGCTCAAACGGTACAGGCTGGCGATACAATAACGACAGCTGATGGGCCAGATATTATTTTTGATACTGTTGCGGGTACTGTTAGGGTTGATGGAAACGTCTT
Source organism: uncultured Alphaproteobacteria bacterium (assembly GCA_938034375.1). Taxonomy (GTDB): domain Bacteria; phylum Pseudomonadota; class Alphaproteobacteria; order Rhizobiales; family JACESI01; genus JACESI01. The sequence goes on from CALHLB010000006.1 coordinate 6,312, forward strand.
AGTCGATTCTCTAACATTTAATGTTGATGGTTTTACAGTTGAACCGTTAGGCGTATCAGGGTCTGATGCTTTTGATACAACTGGTGGCGCAGTAAATACGATTATTAATATAAGTAATGGCCTTTCTGCGATCATTAATGTTGAAATTACAGGAAGCGAAAATCTAGTATTAGATGGTGGCGGGACAGTTGATTTATCAGCAGCCAACACCTTTACTGGCACAACAACTGTTAATGACGGTATACTCGATGTCACAGGTTCACTGGCTTCGACAACTTTGGCTGTGAATAATGATGGAACCTTACAGGTGGATGGAGCATCCCTTGATGATACCGCAGCAGTCACCTTATCCGATAACGGGACACTTGCTCTGACTGGCAATGAGACAATCGGATCTTTGGCTGGTGCATCGACAACAAGTTCTGTAATCCTTAATGCGAACACACTCACAACAGGGGATGGCAACAATACAGATTTTGCAGGGGATATTAGTGGTGCTGGTAACCTTATCAAGCAAGGCACAGGCACCTTTACCCTTTCTGGTGCCAACACCTTTACTGGCACAACAACTGTTAATGACGGTATACTCGATGTCACAGGTTCACTGGCTTCGACAGTCATAGATGTAACCGATGGCACCTTGATTACAGACGGGGGTGCCTTTGCTTCAGGGGCTGCTGTTAGTGTTGGCACTAGCACATTGACGATAAATGGAACTGAAAACATTACCAGTCTGACACAAACAGACGGCACAGTTAATGGCATTGGTACAATCACAACGTCTGGAGCCTTTACTCAAAGCGGAGGTGCAACATCTGGGACAATTGACATTAATTCTAATGGCTTCATCCAGTCAAATGGTGCAACGATTGCAGCTGCTACAAGTGTTACATCAAGTGGCGATCAAATACTCAATGGTGGTAATATTCTAGGAGCGCTGGATGGTCTGGGTAATGTGACCATTCAAACAGGCAATACATTCGTAACGGGTGCGGGAACAATTGCTTCAAACAATATTGATATTATCAGTGGCTCCTTTTCAACGGATGGAAATAGTTTATCAGTCTCATCGAACATCAACATCGCATCAAATGCTACATTTAATACGACTGGTATTGAAACGATCAGTACAATCACAAATGCTGGAAACTTCAACGTCACTAATGCAACTATAAACGGGTTAAATAATTTTACAAATAATGGTCGATTTAATGTATTCGGCACTAATAATCTTACTTTCAATGGGGGTAATACATTTACCAATCAGTCAAATGGTATTGTGAATTTAAGCAATAATGTTGGCGGTGATACCCTTGAGATTAATGGTAACTTAGTCAACCAGTCTGGGTCTCAATATTTTCTTGACCTGAATTTGGCAAATCCAACCAATGCATCACAAAATGACCAGATCGTTGTGAACGGTACTATTACTGGCTCGACAGAGCTTATTTTGAATGATTTGGATAATGGCAATAATACTGTTTTTGTCGATAATTTAATCCTTATAGCATCAACAGGCGGTATATCAGCTGGTAGTGATTTTTCTATAAGTGGATTAAATAATGGTCTATTTTCGTTTGCCACTGCTGTTAATGGTAATAATGTTGTTTTACAAAGCACACTTAATACTGATGCAGCTGGTGGTATTGTTTCTACCTTTATCGCTGCACAGGACGCTATTACGACAGCCTTTTTTAAACCAGCGAGCGGCCTTGTAACCACTCCATTAGACCCTTCTGAAAATCAGATCGGTTTTGCGCCTTGGTTTAGGACTAATGGCGGTTTTACTGAGGTTGCTAGTTCTGGTACAGCGTCACTACCATCTGGTAGTGCAAGCGATATTGAAACAACAATTGATGTTGGTTTTGGTGGATATCAATTCGGACTTGATGGTGGTTTATTCAATATTAAAGGTACAGGGGCAGCGCTGCACCTAGGGATTACAGGTGGGCAGATTTTTGGCCAAGCCAACCAACAAGGCTTCAATAACACAACAGATATTAGTGCATTTTACGGTGGAGTTTATAGTGTTTTTTCTTATAAATCTTTCTTTTTAGATGCTCAAATAAGACAAGAATTTATCGATTTTAATGTGAATGTGAATGATACTCTATTACAAATCTCTGATGAAGAAGTAGACAGCCGTCGCTTTTCTGGTAGCATTTCAGCTGGTTATAGTTTTAATTTTAATGACTGGTCAATTGTTCCTGTCGCTGGTTATTCATTTTCACAAACAAATACCTCCAATTTAAATATCTCTGAAAACCCTTTATTTAACCAGTCCTCTGGTACCGTTAGTTTTGATGACACAATCAGTCAGGTTTTATTTGGCGGTGCATCTGTTGGACGTAGTTTCTCACTTTTTGAGGAAACGGTTCGAGTCTCCCCTTTCCTATCTTTAACTGGGTTTTACGATTTTGATGGAGAAACCAATTCATTACTAACGTTTGGCGAGCCAGGCAATCAATTTAATGTTAATGTTACAACAGAATCTGCAACACTTTTTGGACAAATTAGCATTGGGGTGAATGTCCTAACTCTCTCTCCAGAAATATTTGGTGAAGAGCGGTTGCTGACAGGTAATATTAGGCTTGATGGCTTAGTTGGGGAAGATATTCTAGGTGGATCTTTAACAGCACAAATGCGATTACAATTTTAGAAAACAGGCTTGAAAGTTTTTATAAATTTTCTGACTTTGCTCGTTCAAAGATAGCAAAAGTTATATCGCTTTGCACATTTTTGAGAAGCATTTCTTGCCAAATTTTTTTAGTAGCATCTTCACTATTATTTTCAATAAGAGCGTTATTGAGCATGTTACACACATTGTGAAATTCAAAATAATCTGTCGCTAATAAAACCTTGTCACCTTCTTCCAGCTGTAATTTAATGAGCTTAAATGAGCCATTTTCTCCACCCTTCCTAACTGTCGATGCATCTGTCAGATTTTGATTATCAAAAATATTTGTAACATCTTCTTTATGTTGGTGAAGGCATAAAGAGCCACCAATTGACAAAACATAACAATCAGGACCATTTGTTTTATCCCAGAACAAACCTGTAAAACTTAAATCAGATAGTAACTGACTATCTGCAGCGTCTATTATTTTTTCATCCAGAAATGCTGTGAGACGCCTGAGATCAGTTTGTGAAATTTGGTTTTCTTTCCAAAGCTTTTGAAAGGCCAAACATGAAAAACGACTTACCAAAGCCGATTTTTCTGTTTTAAATCGCCCATCTGAAATAACTATTATATTTTTAAATTCCGCAATATAACTTTTATTCTTACTATTTAAATAGCCAGGATGGCTGATAGCGTGTGTGTGCCTTGCTTCATCTTCTGAATGTATTTCTGTTATGCCATTATCGAAATGTGAGAGGCCGAGATCTCGTGCTTGGCTCCATAAAATATCCAGGTCAGAAAAAATATCAGGATCGCGTAGAAAAGCAGCGAACATTTGAGAAGGTGGTAATTTTGGAAAAGATAATATATCTGCCTGTCTGTAATCAGACCCTTCTGTCCACCAAATAGAACCGCTCGTTCGTGCTATTGCAGACATCTCATCAACAATATCCAATATACTTTCTTCACTTTTTGACGACAACAATCTGATATTATCTAAAGAATTGAATTTTTTAACGAATGCACTGAGTTGATAATCTAAATATTCAATATCAAAGTCATCTTCCAAAGCACTTGTTAAATAGACTTCAAGTTTTTCGAGAATATTATCTGCAAAGGAAAGAGTGCTAGGAGTAATTTTTTCCTCTTCAATTTCAACGATAAAACTGAATGGAAAATATCGACCAACCTTATCAACACTGGGCATCATTGTCCCGATAATAAGGTTTTGTGTTTCCCCAATCCCCTTATTTAAACAAAACCGCCAAATCGGGGAAGATAAAAAACTGTTTAACCAGAGTTCGCCTAATTCTTTTTTGCTTTCTAACAAAGCTTCTTGGAGCCATTGATCAAATGCTGCTTTAAGTGACGGTAAAATCTGGCGAGAAACAAAATCACCTGTTGCTGGTACTTTTCCAAAATACCCTATGCGTACAATTTTCATATTGGACATTTTCTAGAGCCTTTCCAAACAACGAAACTTTGAAAGTTCCTGCAAGGAAAAAGGATTTAAAATAGATCCTGTTTGTACATCAAAACTTGCCGAGCGACCACGCACAGAGAACTTGGCACGAAAGCGGTCGCCAGTTGACCGACTTCTTGAAGCCAGGTCAAAAAGCCTAAACATGGCCCAAGGTCCTGTACGCGTGATGCTGGCATTGGAGCCGGTAGGTTGGAAAGCGATACGAACAGAACGATCGCCATCTCCTGGCCATCTGATTGATTTTGTCTGTATCGGACCATGATCATAAGAAACTGATTGCCCATTAAGAGACAGAAAAACAGCCGTGGAATTACTATCAAGTTCGACGGGTGTTAAATCGAGATTCACCGTCAGGCTAGTGCCTTCTGCAAAGAATGCTGTTTGAATTTTTTTAGCAATTTCAAATTGCTCTAAAGCCTCACTTGCAACGGCTTCGTTTCCAGCTAATCCAGTCCAACGCCAAGGTGATTGGCTCACATCAACGAAGGGTTTTAAGTGAAGTTTGAAAAATGTTTCGAATTCACCTGATGGCCCAAACATGCGAATAAAATCATTAATAGCGACGTCATTTCTGGAATTGGCAACAAATGGATAACGCCCCTGTATTGCAGCGCGGCAAAATCTACCTCCTGTTGTTTGCCAAAGTTGCGATAAAGATTGTCTTGCTCCTGTTGATGACAAACGAGCTATGTCGGTTGCCATTTTACCAAGCCAGCGATCTAAAGGTGCTGGCAATCTTTGTGCTTCGGATACCAAACGTTGATTTGCTGTAACCAAAGCACTTTCTACACCAAACAGGTTATTTACAGAGCGGGGATTATTTGCCGCCCGACTTAACTGGCGAAACAGTTCTTCAAAAACTTCTTCTAAGGCAGAAAATTCCGATGGCTTATCCCCTTCTGCAATGACATAATTTCTTAAGTCAGAATAGGGGTCGAGAACAAAATCATTAAATTCTGACAAAAGTGCTAAATCAGCAGTAGAAGAAGTTGGCAGCTTTAATGTTCCATTATTTAAAGATTGTTCACTTTCTTGTGAATCAATACTCGGAACCCGTAAATCCGTTTCCTGTGTTATCGATGTGGATAGACTAGCTAAAGGATTGTTCTTGGATGTTAAAATCGCCACAAGGTTGGTCGCTTGTTGAAGGTCTATGGCGTTTTTAATGAAAATGCCTTTTAAGAAATCGGACCAAACCTTTTGAAAGTCTTGCAGATAAGATCTTATCACATCTCTTTTTAAATCATCAATTGTTAACCCGTTTGTATAGTCGCTTCCTAACACCCAAGGTTCGGATAACATACGTTTTGCAGTAATATCTATTTGCGGAATGACAACCTGATAAAAGCCTTGTCTTGTGTAGAGAAGACTTACCCCCTCTCGTAAAGTTTTTCCACTTCGGCGTTCCAGCAAAAGATCACCACCCGAACCAGTTTTATCTGCAGCACGCCATTCTCCAAGAGCTAGACTTTCAGGTGATTGTTTCACTATTTCGTAAATACGCGTTGCTGTTGGTTTTGCAGTTAACGCATTGCGGGCCTCATTTATAAGTTGTTCATCTAATGTGATTGCTTTGAGGCTGCTTTGAGAAATCAAAGCATTGACATGATTTGATAAATCGATTCTCTGCCCTGCTCTGGCAGACCCTGGAAGGCGTTTTGCTATGTCGTCTTTAAAAGCTTGCTTAATATATTCTCTATCGAGTGGCCCAAGACCACCAAGCATCAAATAAAGCTTTAAGCGGTTATAAAGATCACCTGCTTTTATGCCTCGCACATCCATACCGTCTTGAAGGTAAACCAATAGACGAGGCAGCAAAATACTATTAAGAGCACGGTTATAGGCATTTTCCACATGACTGGATAATTTCTTTTCCTGTGCAATACCAACATGAAACCATCTGTCCGTTCCAGGAAGTTCTGAGACCAGTGCGGATCGTAAATTATTTAAAGGTTCGATAACACGCACCAAATCACCATCAGCCACATTTTCAACTGTGATGCCTGGTGCATCGCGATTATAAGATGCAGTTTTTGTGTTAATAGCGCTTAGTGTACTTTGATTAGCAAACCAGGCATGTGTCCATCCTGAATATAAGGCTAGTCCCACTATAAAAGGCAAAACATACATTAAGCCTGTGAAAAGCTGACGAGTTCGACGGACTCTGGCATCTGTTATAACAAGATTTGCTTCCCCGAAAATAACATCATCAAAAAGGCGCGATAAAAAGTAAGGTTTTTGGCCAACACTGCCCGATATATTTGCTTCTGGTAAAAACGAAAACCGTTCTGATAAGGAAGCGCGAACCTTATCATAAACCTGACCTGATTGTGTGGCAGATACAAAGTAGACCCCCCGTAAAATTGGAGGCTTTACCAGTTTGGAAGCCATCGTTAATTCAGCAACTTGTTCCACGATAGATGCTTTTAATGCAGCAAACTGAACTGGAAACCTAAAAACCCGACTACGCCTTGCATCATCTGGTTCTTGATGCATACGTTCTACAAGTAGTCGGTTTAACCGTTCTAAAATAACATCATATTCAACAGCAAAAGGATCACTAACTTTTCCTCTTGACTGGCTGATGCCCAATGGAAAAGTCGTACCGAGAACTTGTTCCCGATCAAATTTATTGAAGCTGTCAAAAAATTCTCCAAAGCCCGGAATAACGTCAACCTTGGTAAAAATAAGATAGATAGGTAAACTTACCTTAAGTTTCTCTTCCAGATCTCGTAAACGTTGACGAATTGTTCTAATTTCTTTCAAACGAGACTGGGGACTTTGTGTCAGCAAATCCTCGATACTAAGGGTTACAATTACACCATTAACAGGCTTAAGAGGACGATAGCGCTTAAGCATATCCAAAAAGCCGTGCCATGCGGCGCCATCAACAGTGGCATCACTATCTTGTGTGGTATATCGACCTGCCGTATCGATTAAAATTGCATCATCTGTGAACCACCAATCGCAATTTCTAGTGCCCCCAATACCTTTAATACTTTCCACATCTTCACCAAGAGGAAAATCCAGTCCCGAATTTAAAAGAGCTGTCGTTTTTCCTGAACCGGGTGCGCCAATAATCATATACCAAGGAAATTCATAAACATAATTAAAGCGCTTTTTGGTGATCGCTTTCATTTTCAAAAGCGCGTCTTTTAAGTTTGTCTGAAGCTGGTCAACTTCGTCGCGAATCCCTATTTCAGGATCGATATGATCATCTTCCGTGAGATCACCAATAAGCGTTTTATCAGTTTGCCTTTTGCGAATAGAGTTTACTATTACATAGAATAACCAACCAACGATAATTGTGGCAATCGTGCAAATTCTGTTAAATTCGGGTTCTAGTGGCCGCCAGTTGCCAATCGTAACGGAAGGGCCAAAAAACCAAACCATACAGCAAATCGCAACAACCCAAATCAATGTCCAGAAAGGCCTGCCTTTCATGAAACCAAGATAGCTATCGATATAGGAACGTAAAGTGTAAAACCAGCTAATGAAATTCATTTTGCAGCTCCTACACCTTGAATAATAACGTTAGGGTCTGTTTGAGGCGTGAAACGAACAAGCATTTCAATCCTTCTATTAGCCTCTCGTCCTTCAGCCGTGTCATTGGTATCAATCGGTTCGGCCTCCCCACGCCCTTCATATCGTACCTTTTCTGGGGCGACATAACGTGTAACAAGATTTGCAACAGCTTCTGCCCTTGCATCTGAAAGGTGCGTGTTAGAGGGAAAACGAACCGTTCTAATCGGCTTATTATCAGTATGACCTGTGATCAAGACATCAAACCTTGCTTCTGCAACAGACTTTGCGACACGAATTAAAAGCTGTTGGAAGTCAGTACCGATTTCAGCTTTTCCAGGTTCAAAAGTCCCTGTATTTCTAAAACGAACAAGCACTTCATTACCGACCCTTGTTGTTGTTAAAACACCACGTTGTATTTCAGGTTGTAGAAAAATTAAAAAGTTTTTTATCACATCAACTTGTTCAATAGGTGCTTTAACTGGCTGTTCAACAAAAATGCTGGGATTGCCTGAAGGCGGAAGCGCACCGAGAGCAACAATAATTTCATCTGAACGCGTATTGATAAGATTTAAAATAAAAATATAGCCAATTAGGCTGACTAAAACCAAAAAGCCAAGAAAAGAGGCCAAAAGATATTGAAAACCACTTTTGGCATTACGTGCGTTAAGACCACGCCAATTGGGTGATAGTTCCCTTTCAAAGTCTGTAAGGGTTAGCTGGAGAGTGCGATATAAATTATCACGTATATGCGCCAGTTCTAGCGCACCTCTAGAACTTACACGTAAGCGTCCTCTAAAACCGAGTGATAAGCAATAATAAATCAGAAATAAAACGTCCTGGTTTTTGGTCGGATCCTTAAGTTGATCGTCAAGTAGGTCAAATACTCTATCACCGCCCTGAACATCGCGATGAAAAGTAGACACAATACTTTCAGTACCCCAACCGCTTGAAGCCCCCCATTGCGTTGCCAGAATGACATCATCAACAGTAGCACATAAAATATAATGTGCTATGCGAGCATGGTCTACATCAATACCAGCACTCGCGATTTTACGCTCGTAAGAACGCATTTCTTCAACTAAAGAGTTACGTAACTGTTGAATGTTTTCTACATCTTGCAGACTTTTTATGCGATCAAGCAGGTTTAATAAAGGTCTGGCTGCAGACACAATCAGCGGCATCCCTTTTATTTGAAAATCATGCAGAACAGGTCGTTCGTGAGTTTTCAGAATGGTAAAAAGAGATGTTTTTTCATTCTCCAGATGTTTATTACGCCCTCGCCGTCCCCCTGGAGTAGGTTTGATGATTGTGGGTTCGTTTTGCCAGTTTTTATCATCACTCATCGTTTAAACTTTAATAGCCCATAACTCTATTTCAATGGCAGGAAAATCACCAGCAAGATGCAAGGCGACCCCCCCTGTGGTATTCAATTGCTTCCACAGAGGTGTATCCTGGTCTAATTCAAAATAAGTTGTTCCTGGTCGATAAGGTAATTGACGCGGTGCAACAGGTAAGGGAGCCGCCGAAATACCTGGCAAAGCAACGTTGACAAGTTCTGCAATTTTTTCGACAGGGCCAATTTTAACTTGTCTAGGAAAACTAGACCTTAAAGCTTCCTGTGGTAAATCTGAACGCACGGCCAGAACAAAGCCTGCATTTGATAACAAGCTGCGATCGGTTACCATAGCTACGCGGATACCATGGTTGCGCTCTTTGAATGGAACTTCGATAGCAGACCTTTCTAGAACAGTAGAAAGAGATGTTCTGATATCGGCAACAACAGGATCAAATGAGCTTTTAAGATCATCATGTCGATAGCCAGGAAACCCCACCCCGCGTCTTCGTTCTTTCGTGAATGTTGATATTTCTCCTGCAATCTGCACTAAAAGACCATATAAAACATGAGGATGAGTTGAAACTGCATTTTCAGTATAATGCCGTAACAAGGCTTCAACACGATTAAGAAGTTGCAAAAACTGGAAATCAGAAATTTCTGCTGTTCCACGAATAGATGGATCCCCCATTCTATCAGCGATTGCCTCAGCGCGATGCTTAATAATTCCCAAAATTTCATTAGCAAGATTATTAAGTAATAAAGAGCAAGAAAAATTCAAAACTGTCGGAATAAATGTTTCATCCAAAATTACAGATTGATCTTGTTTTACTTCTACAATACGCGCAAGAGGAATACGCTCGTAACCTGAAAGGTCGGAGCCTTCGAGGCGAAATTGAAGTTTCAAACGCCCAACATCAATTGGAATTGCAAGTGAACTACCGAAATTTGTATCAAATGCCTCATATTTTTGTGGTTTGTACCGGACAACTTTAGCACTACCTACATCATTATCTATTTCTGCAATACCTGGCTGTTGCGTTGGTAAACAAAGATAAACAATCTTGTTTTTTAATGTATCATCCAGATCAATAGGAGCGGGTAAATCAGCGCTACCAGGAGCTGTAAAAACCGTTCCATCTTGCATGATACCTGCCACCTCATTCAAACCAAACCGTCCATTACCCAGTAGAGAGGTGTTAACACCTAAACTTGAAAGACCCCAGGTAAATGGTATTAAAGTGCGAACAAGAGACGTTAAAGTACCTTCTATCCATCGATCGGCTTGCTGAAAATGCTGCACTCGTAGGAACATGCCTTCGTTCCAGACAACGCGATTATCATGGCTCATAATAATTCACCTGACTACTTTTCTAGTTTTTGTAATGAAATTACCGCTCTTCCAGCTCGTACGATGAAATTCGTGCTATCATCTACAGGAATACCAGCACGCCATTTAGCACTATCAATAGCTCTATAAGCCGCAGCTACACCAATTTGCAAGCCAGGCTCATTTGCTTTTAATACAATTATTTTAGTCTCTCCAGGGTGTATGGCGACTCTACGGCGATCCACCAAATCATCAGCAAGCAAAGATGATCCATCTTCTTTGAGTTGGAAAAAGTCAACTCTCTCAAATGTTCCAAGCGATTTTAAAGTATATAGATCAATCGTAAGGGGAGCAGGATTTCCTGTAGGGCTTGGATTGATGTTCGAATCAGCAATAATCGTAATTTCTAAAGGTTTAGAACTTGATTTTGACGTTATTGCCAAAGCAGGTTTGGATTGAGAACTCCCACAGGCACTGAGTATGAGAAGGCTAAACAACAGACAAATCAATGATAAATAAGATTGCATAGAAAATGATTTTGCCTTGTCAATTAATCTAGAATTTTTCAACTTTTAACTCTTTATGCTAAATTTATAAAATTTCACGTTGAATATATACTCTTTTTCCCGCTCCTTAGCCAAGCAAAAAACGAAAAAATATGAATTATTTTAAATGCACTACCTAAGCAAACCCATTAGTAAATCTAATGAAATCTTTCCCATATGTAGCAGGTGTAATTGTCTGAAAAATCATTGGGAAACGCCTTGGCTGAGACAAGCATGCATCTTTACATATCTGCTTGTTCTGATCAATAATAGTCATTGATTGATTAAGTTGCGGTTTGAACTGTCTATTTTTATGTACGCCAACACTACCGCTTGTATCCCAAATAACTTTTGCTACCTCAGTAGAAACAGGCGAGCAAATCTGTAATGCATGATCTTTCGTCATTTCACCAATTGCAACGTAAAATCCAATCAGGTTAGAAACTAAATCCTCTTGACTAAACCACTATCTGTAATTATTCTCCAAGGAAAGCTGGCCTGAAGCCCTTCAAATTTCAAACTAATTTCCATGAAGATAGATAAAGCAATTGATTTGTATTGTTCTTTAGTCAGATTGTGACGAACCAGATAATGTCCCTCTAACCCAGTTTGATAAAACCTATTGCCCATGTGTTGTTTATATCTAACATAAAACCCAGTATTCCCATCTGGAAACCTCATCAAACCGTCATCAGATATAGATTGAATTACCTCTTTGGGGTATTTTATACCATCCACATAAGAATTGATGTGAGAACCTTCTGGAATCACAGCATCTTTGCGACAAATATGTATAGGAAATTGGGTCCACAACTGATTCGCGCCAACAAAAGGTGTTTTTGATTTAGCAAAAGCATGCCTTTTATCAATCCAACCACAATTACAAGTGTAGATTAATTTAGTGCGAATATCAGATCTATTTGTCATAAAGAAGGCTGCCTTACTTCAATATAAACACTATAAAAAGAATATCGAGTGCTTTTAATTTGAAAATTTATATAATATTCATATGTAGAACGACAGAAAAATGTTTCTTCGTAATTGTCTAATTCAATAGATTTTTCATCTGTTTTACAACCGATGGAATTAAAATAATCTTGGTAACTTATTTTTAAAAAATTTTCGGTTGCTGAACTCTGATATAATATAGCCTCATATTCATCAGTATTACCATCAGCACTTTTATATGAATATTTTGGGGGCGACTGTGGAAGATATAAAGGAAAATTTTTAATATATTCAGAAGGAAGAAAATAATAGTAAGGGTGTCGTGGTGTTAATTCATTGTAACCCACGATATTAATTCTAAAAAATTCATAGATAAAAAATAAAAACAGAAAAATAAGTAATATCGTAAAAATTATTTTCGTCATTTATAAATCCTGATTGAAATATTTTATTGTTAAAATTCGATTGTGAATTAAGGCGAAGAACAAGGCCAATGAGGTTCGCCCCATACGCATCGAAACAGTGGCGGTTATGCAGGACTTACTTCAGTGACTTAACACCTACATGTTATCTTTGTAAACGAAAATAAGTCACAGGGAATAGCTGCGCCTTTTTCCATGAAACATAAGTAGAAACGTTACCTGCACTACAAATTTCAATTATAAATAGGCGAAAAAGATAAGGCACTACCTATCTTGCCATGCAAAATAACTTACTCTATAGGTATTATGTATATTTCTTTCTAAAGCGTAATTAAAGTGATTGAATAAAATGACTTATTGTTATGGTGATATGTCTGGCTTATCAGCAGGTGAATTATTTTTCTGGATCATGGTTGATAAAGCCCAAGAGCATTTAGGCGTGAAAGACATTGCTGCCATGTTTGCCGTTGTCGCAGGGCAGCCAATTATTCCGACACGGGGTAAATTTTCAGGAGCGACCAAAGGAACATCTATTGCAAGCACAGTTTCAAGAAAAATATTAAATTACGATCTCAAACGCCGTGTTTTGCCTACAATTACAAATGCGAGCATCCGAAAAATCAGAGTTATATTTGTTAAAAACCTTGGCGCATTTGTTGGAAGAACAGTTCCCGTTGTTGGTTGGGTCATTCTCGCTTATGATGTAACAATGATAACAAGAGCAACGATTATTGATTATAATCGCCGCGTATCAGCAAAAGACAGATGCCCTCAAACCTAGAAACAATCAATAGAGTCACAATATTCATCAGCAAATATGCGGCTGATGGAGATAGACTGAGTGAAGAAACGCAACTCGTTTCTGATCTCGGTATAGATGGAGATGATGCTTTTGAATTTATCGAAGCATTTGCAGAAGAATTTTCAATAAAATCAGGTGACTTCGATTTTCATCGGTATTTTTCGCCAGAAGGATTTAATCCCTTTTCATTGATTTTCAGCTTTTTTAAAACGCAACCTATACAAAAGCCTATAACAATTGGAATGCTTGCTAAGGTTGTCGATTTGGGTGTATGGACAACAAAAGACATTGAAACTTAACGTGTGCTGAGATCCACAATCTTAATTCAAAAAAATCATAGAGAAAAACAAGTAATATCGTAAAAACTATTTAGGCTCAGGACTCATTACAACTGTCTTTGCCCCCTAAAACTGTGCCATTATTAATTAGACTTCTTCGGCGTTTTATGAACGTGGAGAATGAGATAAAATAAATCAATAAAATGTATTGGGTTCACACCCTATTAAAATTATATTGAAAACATCTATTTTAATTATTATCTTTTTCTTTAAGGGTTTTTTGAAAATAACTTAAAATATCCAAAGTTATTTCTTTTTTACCTGTTTTTCTAAAAAGTCCCGAATTTTGAATAAGAGCATCCCAAAGCGCTGCTTTTTTGGTTGTATTTAATAATCTGGAAGTGCCTTTTGTTTGTCTTTCGAGAGTTTTTGGGTCTAAAGTCTGTTGCAAGTTTTCTATTAATTCTAATGTAGTCTGAGACATATTATCCAATGCATTATGAATCTGCATAAAATCAATTTTCATCATTTCAAGATCACGTGGTTCAGATTCTGCGAGAAATCCTATAACATTTTCCTTTAGTTGTCTTTCATTGTCGCCGTTCAAAGAAAAAATCCAAGGCGTACGGTTTAGATCTTCATGTTTTATTTCTAGCTGAGCTACCGCTTTTCTTCTGGAAACTTGTAAATCTTGTAATTCATTAATCGCTATGGACAATGCACGGCCAATATTATGACAGAATTTTAAATGGTCTATATTTTCCAAATGCTTGACATCAAGCTCAAAACCATCACAAAAAGCTTGAAGCATATCAAGATAATCACGTTTTAAATGATTTTCTGATCTTGGTGTAGCCATAGGGTTTTCGGGTTGATTATCAGGCAGTGATACTTTCTTACCAATATCGCCTATAGGTAGGTTTGATACGGCAACAATATTAATTTCCCCTGCATCAATTTTTTTCGGTACAGCAGGCGAAGGAATAACCTGTTCAGCTGGCTTGCTATTATCAAGCCAATCTTCAGGGATAACTGGTTTGGGTAGATCAAATACCTGTTGTGTCGTCGAGGTTTGTTGGCTTTGATTAATAAAGTCCTGATTACTATTTTCTTCTATGATATCTTTCTTAATAAGATCGTCATCTTTGACTGGTGGTCCATCCCAACCAATTGGTATCAAATTCTCTTTACTTTTATTCTTTGGTAAATCTTTAATATTAATCCAGTCTTGACCCTGCTCACCCAAGAGCCTTTTAACTGAATCCTCAGAAGGTTGTGCCATATCATTTAAAACAGGTGTTTGTGTTTTTGAAGTATAATCGTTTTTAAAACTTCGCTCTTTGCTGATATTAACCTTAAAAAGATAATACCCCATTTCAATTTCATCACCATCTTTCAATTCACGACTACGCGCTTGGCCAACAGGTTTAGAATTGACGCTTAAACCATTTGTGCTTTCATCTATTATATGAACACCGTTATTTATAACTTCGATAATGCAATGCCGCTTGGAGACAAGTCTTTTTGCATCATTTAAAACCCAGTCATTATCTCTACCACGACCAATGGAAAAACGCGGCGTTGTAATATTAATTTGTCCAGAAAAAAGTGCATCTTGAGGGTGAGACAGTGCGGTTAAAATTATTTTCATAGGTTTCCGTTTTTTCAATTTTTTTCCCAAAATTCATACAATTAAAACTCAAGACAAATCTATTGAAGGATGAAACATATTCCTTTTACCAAAAGCAAAGTTATTTTGACGAATTTTGTTGAAAATTACTCTAAATTGAATAAAATGAAATAATAGAGTTAAAGTCGGTTATTTTAATTTTATCAATTCATAATTGAGGTTACCAAAG
>CALHLB010000007.1 GCA_938034375.1 uncultured Alphaproteobacteria bacterium
ATGAATATTTATTAGGTTTAGAATTCAAAATTATCAATGCTATATTCTCCAGACTCATTAAATCCAGTATATAACGATTGCAGCGATTGTAATTGCTGCCATGAAGACATCGGCTCTACGATCCTACCGTGTTGCAATACGGCGCTAATATTTAAGCCTGCCAAACATTTTCTTGATCTTATGGCGTTGTTTGTATTGGTTTTTGCAGAAGAAAGCTGGCTGATTGCGTCCTCGGCGGGGTGGGATGCAAGAAGCAATGCCCTTGGCTTTCAACGCTGCGCGATACTCATCTGAACGTAGCCTTTGTTGGCAATCATAATTACCTCAACACTGTCGGGTAGGAACGAATACAGAATTTTCGCACCAATATGATCGGAGATTTGTCCAGGAGTCAGACACATAGCCAATGGTCGGCCTTCACCATCGCAAACAGCATGGAGTTTGGTGTTCAAGCCGCCCTTCGTGCGCCCGATAGTTCCTTCCACTGTAATCCATTCATCAACACATAAATGATGCCCGAAACAACACGCTGATCATCAACGCGCGGCACGTCGTGTGACTTGGGAAAGAAGGGCTCAATCTTCGACATTTGAGCAGGCGATAGCAAAAACAAATCAGACATGGCAAAACTCCTTTGCCATTTTCAATCACAAATCGGAACTCAATGCTAATTAATAGGTCCTAAGCCTAGGGTGTTTAAATTGTGCGGTGATTGAATGATTGATTTAAAGTTTCTTGATATTCCTACCAAGCTTTGAAAATTAGATATATTTAAATTTATGGAAGATATGGTGAGCCGGCAGGGATTCGAACCCTGGACCTACTGATTAAAAGTCAGTTGCTCTACCAACTGAGCTACCGGCTCTAACATGTGATTACATGTAATGTGTGCGGCTTGATAGGCGTTCATTGTCTGCCAGTCAATAGCAATTTTCAACAAATTTCACATTATTTTCTTGCAATGGATATTAATTACTATCAAGAACTTGTCAAAACCTGTGCATTGCCTGCTTTTTAAAGGAACTATAAAAAGGGCAAAATGTCTGGAAACCTTAAAAATAAACAAGAGATTTTTTGATATGGATTTATCAATCGTTACTGCTTTTTTAGGAGGACTTATTTCCTTCATTTCCCCTTGTGTTTTGCCTTTGGTGCCGCCCTATCTTTGTTATATGGCTGGCATCTCAATTGATCAATTGGTCGGTGAAGAGGAAACTAAACGCTCTCAAGGCTATATTCTTTTTTCGGCCTTTTGTTTTGTTCTGGGTTTTACGACCGTTTTTGTTGCTTTAGGCACAAGCGCCTCCATCATTGGGCAGGTATTGCTGCAACATCAAACATTACTTGGTCAAATTGCCGGCATTATTATCATCATAATGGGCCTTCATTTTCTTGGCATTTTTAAATTAAGTTTTCTGTACAAGGAAGTAAGAGCTGATTCCAGCAAGATAAAATCAGGACCTACGGGCGCTTATATCATGGGTCTTGCATTTGCTTTTGGTTGGACCCCTTGTATCGGACCAGTTCTGGCAACTATTTTAGCTATAGCTGGAACAGAAGAAAGTGCTGCCCATGGCGCCTTGTTACTGGCAATCTATTCACTCGGTATTGGCATACCTTTTATGTTCGCGGCATTTTTCGCAAAATCTTTCATAAATTTTATGAAGCGTTTTCGCCGTTATTTTGGTTCCGTTGAAAAAGTCATGGGGGGATTACTTATCGCAAGCGGCATTATGTTTATTACCGGATCAATGACTTACATCGCCAATTTTTTAATAGAAGTTTTTCCGGCATTGGCACAAATCGGATAAAATCTTAGGCTTTTATTTGGGCATGAGCGTTGTTTTGCAATTGTTTTTGGCAAGCTTCAATTGAACACATAAACGAATCGCATCGCTAGCGTCTGCAAAGGGGCCAGCAATTAGCCGTGTTTCTTGTCTTGTGGAGCCTGTTTTTATATAAACCGGTTTAAAACCAGATAAATCCTTTGAATGGTTTTTTAAAAGGATTTTCCATAAATTCTCTGCACGTTCTTTTGTGGGGTTAATGCCTAGATCAATTGCAAATTCAGCCTCATTAACACGCGATACACTGCTTACTATTGTCTTATCAATTTCAACCTGTGTTAAAGGGGCTGTCTTTGCAATTTCTATCTGGTTTTTGGATTTAATCGTGTTATTTGGATGGGCTTTTTGTGTGGCTATTGTTTTTAGGTTCTTTTGCCTTGTACTTAGAGGAATTTTTCGAATAGCCACAGATTTTGGTGATAAGTCTTCCTGCCGCTCAGGATTTCTATATGTTTTTGAATCATTAATGGGCAGTTTAATGCTTTCCTGCGCCTTATCAACTGTCGCTGCCGCCAGATTTAAATCTTTTTGCAGTTTTTCTATTTTTCCCGAATTCTTAGATAAAGCGCCCTCTAACTCTGCAATTCGAACATTAAGTATGGCTTGCTCATTTCTTAAGCGTTTTACCATACTTCTTAAATTATCAATTTGATGGTTCTGCTCTTTACGAGTTTCAACATCTTTTGCCTTGCGCTGTGTAACATTGATTTCATTTGTTTGAGCAACAGGGGAAGGACGACCAATGGTTGCTGTGGTTCTATAATCAATTTCTTGGGTTTTATCAATCACAGATGGACGTGCCTGCTTCCTGTTTTCAAAATCAATAGAAAAAAAAGTGAAGCCCGCTATAACTGTAGAAATGAAAGCAATTCCGCCAAAAAAAGCAAAATGCTTGCTATCGAAAAAGGCTGTGTCTTCCTCTTTTTTGACGATTTTCTGCTTCATTTGTGTTTTTTCACTGGAACTTTTAAAAGCCATAGTGTTTTCATCCTGCTGCAACGCATATGCATTTTGCAGTACTGTACAGGATTCGTTTTTGAATCGTGAATATAATTTAGAGAGCAGGTGGTTATGTCTGATACTTTTACTGATAGATTTCTGGGTATTCTTTTAGCCGCGGGGGAGGGAACGCGTATGCGTTCTAACCTGCCAAAAGTTCTGCATAAAATCGGCGGCCTTTCAATGGTTGGCCATGTTATTAGGGCTTTTGAAGGCGCGGGATGTGAAAATTTGGCGCTTGTCGTTGGCAACCAGGCTGAAAAAGTTTCACAGGAATGCGAGAAACTATCATCTCGTCTCATCTCTTATATTCAAAATGAACGATTAGGAACGGCCCACGCGGTTCTTGCAGCTCAAGAATCGTTCAAAGATGGCAAGAACCACATTATTATAGGTTATGGTGATACGCCACTTGTTACAGCAGAACTTTTTAACGCAATCAAAGATGCTTTACTAGAAGGAGCTGACATTGCTGTTTTAGGTTTTGAAAGCGACAATCCGCATGGTTACGGACGCTTAGTGATGAATGGGGAAGCACTTATAGCCATTCGTGAAGAAAAAGACGCCAATGATGAAGAGCGCGCCATTAAGTTTTGTAATAGCGGGATTATGGGTTTACGTGGCAAACATGCCCATGACATCTTAAGGGTAATTGGAAATAATAACGCAAAGGGCGAATATTATTTAACCGATGCGGTGGAAATAGCCCATGCAAAAGGTTTGAAAGTGCGCGCCGTTATAGGAAAAGAAGAAGAAACTTTGGGCGTTAATAACCGATACGAATTAAGCAATGCGGAAGCAATTTTTCAGCGCCGTAAACGTAAAGAATTCATGCTTTCTGGCGTTACATTACAAGCCCCTGAAACAACCTTTTTTTCATATGATACAGAAATTGGTGCAGATAGCGTGATTGAACCAAATTGTTTTTTTGCACCTGGTGTATGTTTGGCTGAGAACGTTACCATTAAAGCAAATTCTTATTTGGAAGGCGATGTGGTAAATAATAAAAAAGTATCCATTGCAAGTGAAGCTATTATAGGGCCTTTTGCAAGATTGCGCCCTGGAAGTCTCATTGGAGAAAAAGTCAAAGTTGGAAATTTTTGCGAAATTAAAAACGCACAGATTGAAAAAGGCGCTAAAGTTAATCATCTTACTTATATCGGCGATGCGGAAATTGGTG
This sequence comes from uncultured Alphaproteobacteria bacterium, assembly GCA_938034375.1. Lineage (GTDB taxonomy): Bacteria > Pseudomonadota > Alphaproteobacteria > Rhizobiales > JACESI01 > JACESI01. The sequence continues at coordinate 4,027 of CALHLB010000007.1, forward strand.
CTGGTGCCAATATCGGAGCCGGCACTATTACTTGTAACTATGATGGGTATTCCAAGTATAAAACAATTATCGGACAAAATGCCTTTATTGGTTCCAATTCATCTCTTGTTGCTCCTATTACAATTGAAAGCGGCGCTTATATTGGTTCTGGTAGCGTTGTAACTAAAAACGTTGAAAAAGATGCTTTGGCTGTGGCGCGTGGCAAGCTGCGTATCATTTCTGGTTGGGCAGAAGTTTTTAGAGGTAAGAAAATACAAAAATAACTGTTTTGTTAAAACTTTTGCGATAGGTCATACAAAAAAACTAATGTTAAAAATATGTCATGAAGTGTGACTTTTCATTTACGGCTTACAAAGCTAATCAAGAGCGAGTTTAAAACAGGTTTTTATTATGTGTGGTATTATTGGTATCTTAGGGCAGCGCCCTGTTGCTCCGCTTCTTGTTGATGCGCTTAAACGGCTGGAATATCGAGGGTATGATTCAGCTGGTGTTGCCACTTTGGAAGAAGGTGTTTTGAAACGCTGTCGTGCTGAAGGTAAGCTGGTAAATCTTGAGGCGGCCTTAAAAGATACCAATTTGGAAGGCACAAGCGGCATTGGCCACACAAGATGGGCTACCCATGGTGTACCCAGCATAGCCAATGCCCACCCCCATTGTTCAACCCGTGTTGGTGTTGTTCATAATGGAATTATAGAAAACTTTCGTGAATTACGTGAGAAACTTGAAGGACAGGGCTATCGCTTTGAATCGCAAACAGACACTGAAGTGATTGCCCATTTTATTGATTCAAAGCTTGCAAAGGGAGAAACTCCGGTTGGGGCTGTTCAATCCGCTTTAAAAGAACTTCATGGTGCTTTTGCTCTGGCAATTTTATTTTCTGGTGAAAATGATTTAATGATTGGCGCCAGACGCGGAAGCCCTCTTGCTATTGGCCATGGTAAGGGAGAGGTATTTTTAGGGTCAGATGCCATTGCCCTTTCCCCTTTCACTAATGAAATTACCTATCTTCAAGATGGTGATTTTGTTGTTGCAACACGACAATCTATTGAAATTTATGGTGAAGACGGCACTGCCGTTTCAAGGCCACGACAGGTTTCTGTTGCCGTCTCGACAATGGCAGAAAAAGGCAATCATCGCCATTTTATGCAAAAAGAAATTTATGAGCAAAGCGATGTTATTTTGCGTACGCTCAATCATTATCTTGATGTAGAAAAAGGCATTCAAAGGCTCCCCCAAGAAAAACCGTTTAACTTCAAGGATATTTCCCGTCTTTATATTTCGGCCTGTGGTACAGCCTATTATGCAGGGTTGGTAGCTAAATACTGGTTTGAAAAAATTGCGCGTTTGCCAGTGGATATGGATGTGGCGTCAGAATTTCGCTATCGGGAAATACCTTTGGATAAAGATGGGCTTGCTCTCTTCATCTCTCAATCAGGCGAAACAGCTGATACGTTGGCAAGTCTGCGTTATTGCAAAGGGGAGGAGTTGCCCATAGCTTCAATCGTCAATGTTCAAGAATCCACGATTGCGCGTGAGAGTACAATTGTTTTTCCAACATTGGCTGGCCCTGAAATTGGCGTTGCATCAACAAAAGCTTTTACATGCCAACTTGCAGCTCTTGCTTGCCTTGTGGTTGAAGCGGCAATTGAGCGGGGTGTTTTAAATACTGAACAAGCAAAAGAACTTATATTAGAATACCAAAATATACCAATTTTGATTGAGCAGGCTTTGCAGCTTGAACAGTCAATTGATATTCTCTCCCGTGATTTATCAAAAGTTAAAGACGTTTTATATCTAGGGCGGGGAACAAGTTTTGCCTTAGCCCTTGAAGGGGCTTTGAAGCTGAAAGAAATTTCTTACATACATGCTGAAGGGTATGCAGCAGGCGAATTAAAACATGGGCCTATCGCGCTAATTGATGAAAATATGCCCGTTGTTGTGATTGCGCCTTATGATGAAATTTTTGAAAAAACTGTCTCTAATATGCAAGAAGTGGCAGCGCGCGGTGGAAAAATTATTTTAATAACTGATAAACAAGGTGCTAGGGAGGCTGATATTGAGGCATACCAAACAATCATTATGCCCAATATGCCAGATCATTTAACACCGTTAATTTATGCAATACCCATTCAGCTTCTGGCCTATCATACTGCGGTTTTCATGGGGACGGATGTTGACCAACCGAGAAATCTAGCCAAATCGGTAACCGTAGAATAAGCTTTTTTGAATGTTTCTTATTTTATATCTTGGTTCTTTATTTGGAAGTGCTATCTAATAGAAGTGTTTTATTGTATAAGTTGAAATTTAAAGGGTTATAATGTCTGAAAATAATAATATTTTAGAATCAGGCACCAAAAGCGCTGGTGCTTTTACTCGTTTGAGAAATTATTTTCTTACGGGTATTGTTATAGCGGCCCCCATAAGCATTACAATTTATCTAACCTGGACTTTTGTCTCCTTTGTGGATGAAAGTGTAAAGCCTCTTATACCTGCTGTTTATAATCCAGATAATTATTTGCCATTTTCTGTGCCAGGTGTCGGTCTTATTGTTGCTATTTTTGCTTTAACCATGCTTGGTTTTTTAACTGCCAACTATCTGGGTAGAAGCATGATTGCTTCCAGTGAGCGCATGTTAAGCCGTATGCCCTTAATCCGAAATTTATATAGTGGCTTAAAACAACTTTTTGAAACTGTTTTATCTCAAAAACAAAAAAGCTTTCAAAAGGCAGGCATAATAGAATACCCACGAAAAGGGCTTTATGCCGTGGTTTTTATTTCAACACAAACCAAAGGCGAGGTAAAATCAAAATTGACTGAAAGTGGTGTTCCTTCTGAAGAAAATATTATTTCTGTTTTCTTGCCAACTACTCCCAACCCAACATCTGGCTTTCTTCTTTTTGTCAAAGAAACTGATGTTACTTTATTAGATATGTCTGTTGAAGAGGCTGCAAAACTTGTTATTTCTGCCGGTCTTGTTTCACCAGAAGAAGATGAGTAATTCATAAGGGCTTTTTGTTGGTAATATCCTCTACAAATTTACAATATCCTGATTGAGGAATAAAAGAATGCCAAGCGCTGTTAAGGCCATTCCAATAACAATATTAAAGATTTTTTGATTACTCAAAATTCGATCACGTATTTTTCCAGATGACATAAAGCGTGCAATGGCTGCAAACCATAAGAAATGCGAAAGAGATATGAAAGCACCCCATAAAAACTGCTCAATGAGCGGCGTTTCTGCCCCTATAACTTGACTGTATAAGCTAATGACAAAAATAGAAGTTTTTGGATTAAGAGAATTTGTTAAAAAACCTGTTCCATAATAACGCCAATGGCTATTAAGAGACTGATTTTTTATATCATTTACATTTAAAGTCTTGGAGAATATTGTTGTATAACCGATATAAACGAGATAGGCTGCACCCAATATTTGAATATAGACAAAAAGATCTGGAATAAATTTCAAAATAAGAGCAAGGCCCAGTGCTGCATAAGTTACGTGAACCCAACAACCAGAAGCAATGCCTGCTGAAGAAGCTAAACCGGCTCCACGGCCGTAAAGAGAACTATTTCTCGATACGACCGCAAAGTCTGCCCCGGGACTAATAACAGCAAGCCATGTAATAGTAGCGATTATTATTGCTTGTTCCATTACGTTTCTTTTCAATAAGACCTAAAGAAAATTTCTTATCTATTTGATAAATCAGGATTTTCTTTTAAAAGTTACAACGAGCATGTCACGCAACCCCTTTTCATCAGGGTTTTGCGGAAGAATGGGCGTAACGCCATGAGCAACGCGTAAATCATTAACCATCACGGCTTCCATAGAGTTTTTTAATGTAAAGCGGGTTAGTACATTACCGTCCAAATCTTCAACGGTTGTTTCGCCTTCGATAATGTTTTGACGGTCTATAAAGACCATCAAAACAAAATCCACACCATCTTGGTGCACTCCTTCTGGCGTAGGCTTTCCGCCACTCTCCTGCGCCAGAATACGAAATTGATGAACTTCTATATGCCAATCATTCAAAGGAGAAACGGCCCCAAAAATTTTTGTGGCGAAATTCATAATTCCTTTAAAAACTTTGTTTTCACTGATTGATTTTTCAATCGGTTGAAAGTATCTTTCTACGCCACCGTTTAGTGTGTTGAATTTTGTCGTTTGATAATGAGGTTGATGTGGCTCCCTTTGAACATTTCCACCAGATTTGCCGGCTGAAAAAACACTGTGGCGTCTATGTCTGTACCGTCCACCATCTGCCATATATTCATCTTCAGCGAGAGAGTTCCAACTTGCTTTGAATGTTTCAATATCAGAATTATCAGGAGAGCCAATTTCATCAAGAAAGTCAGAAGAAGTAATGCGAACAAAATCATTTTTTGCAAGTTCCTGGCTAAGGGCCGGGGGCTGGGAAATTACATCTTTTACAGAAATGTTTAAGGGTGTTATTTGCATAATCGCCAACTCTTTCATGCACTCAATCCATCAACACAGTCAATTCAGTTAAGCACCGAAATGGTTATGATTAATAACGAATTAATTTCATGATTTAAGATGAGAAAATTTCATAATGAATGAATTTCCAAGAAAAACGAATTTGAATTTGAAGGCACTCAAAACTTTTGAGGTATGCGCCCGCCATGAAAGTTTTGCCTCTGCTGCCAATGAGCTTTTTGTTACGCAAGGGGCTGTGAGCAAACAGATTTTGAAACTGGAAGAAAATATCGGTTTTTCTTTATTTATTAGAGATTGCAACAGAAATTATCTTTCACCCGCGGGTAGGGAGCTGGCTAATCATCTTGAAAAAATGTTTGAAGAACTCAACATTGTTATCAATCATCTGGATGAAAAAGATCGCTGGCCCCTTGTTATTTCTTGTGAACCAACAATCTGTCTTAAATTCCTCATTCCTCTTGTTCCTGAAATTGAAAAAGATACTGGCATTACTACCAGAATTTTATCAGGTGGCGGTCCGGTAGATTTTAGAAAGAATCACATTGACCTTGCCGTCAGGCGAAATGATTTCATTGTTGATGAAGGGCTTGAAATTTTAACAATAGCTGATGAATATATGGGGCCTGTTCATCTGCCCGAACTTGAATTTTCTAAAGGTCAAAAAGATGAAAATTTTATGCGCATTCACACCCGAACAAGGCCGTATGCTTGGCGGGATTGGCAAAAAGATACGCGTCATTCAGGAATGAAAACGGATCTCTATCATGAACATCATTTTTTAGCACTTGAAGCAGCCGAAAGCGCACAAGGGGTCGCAATGATGTCTTTATACATGGTGGCTCGCTCTTTAGAGGTTGGAAAACTTATCGCGCCTAATGGTTTTAGAAAAGATGGTTCAAGTTATATCTGCCTATCACGAGACCCGATTGAACTTGACGACCGCAAAATTAAAATAATTGACTGGTTACAGAAGAAATTTCAAAGCTGTAAAAAGTTTATTTGAACAAAGTCGTTTAAAATTTAGCCCGCTCGCAACAAACGAATAGCGTCCGCTCTATCAAAAATATAAAGAAGATTTCTTAGCGCTTTTCCGCGGGGGCTTGCAAGGGCTGGGTCTTTTGTTAAAAATAATTTTGCATCATCTCTTGCTAATTCCAATAAATGGGCGTGAAGGGTTAAATCTGCTATTTTAAAGCCCGGTATTCCGCTTTGTTTCGTCCCTAAAAGGTCACCTTCACCGCGTAATCTTAAGTCTTCTTCTGCAATTAAAAAGCCGTCCTCACTGTCTTTCATAATTTGCAAACGGGCGCGGCTGGTTTCGCCAAGAGGACCTTTATAAAGAAGAAGGCAGGTTGATTGTTCTTGTCCACGTCCCACACGCCCTCGAAGTTGGTGTAATTGGGCAAGGCCAAAGCGTTCAGCATGTTCAATAACCATAATGGTCGCATCAGGCACATCAACGCCGACTTCAATAACGGTTGTCGCAACAAGAAGTCGCGCATCTCCTTTTTGAAAACGCTGCATGGCCTTTTCTTTTTCTTCTGCGGGCATTTGGCCATGAACAAGGGCCACCTTATCCCCAAGTAGAGAATAAAGGCTTTGAAAGCGCTCTTCAGCAGCGGTAAAATTCAGTTCCTCATTTTCTTCCACTAGGGGGCAAACCCAATAAGCTTTTTTGCCATCTTCTATGGCATCTTTAATGCGACTGGCAACATCTGCCAAACGATCAAGTGATATGGTTCTGGTTTCAATCGGCAGGCGACCTTTTGGCTTATCAGCTAAACGAGAAACATCCATATCGCCAAAATAGGTCATTACAAGCGTTCGTGGAATGGGTGTTGCAGTCATGGCCAAAAGATCTGTTGCTTGCCCTTTATTACTTAAGGCAAGGCGCTGTTGAACACCAAAACGATGTTGCTCATCGATGATAACAAGACCCAGTTTTTTGAAAATAGCGCTTTCTTGAAAAAGCGCGTGGGTTCCTGCAACCATATGAATTGTGCCTTCTTCCAGACCTTCTAATATATCACGCCTTTCTTGCCCCTTTTCCCGACCTGTCAAAATTGCCACATTAAGACCTGCCGCATCGGCCAAGGGTTTGATTGTTTTATAATGCTGGCGGGCCAATAGTTCTGTTGGGGCCATTAAGGCGGATTGAAAGCCCGATTCATTGGCACGCACCATGGCCATTAAACCAATAACGGTTTTTCCTGCGCCAACATCGCCTTGCAAAAGACGCACCATGCGTACTTTTGATGCCATATCACCTTCAATTTCTGCAATTGCTCGTTCTTGCGCGCAGGTTAGGTCAAAAGGTAAGGCATCTATAATAAGTCTTTTTAAATGGCCTGTTCCTGTTTTCTCAATTCCTTTTACTCTTCTTACTTTTTCACGCACCAGAGCCAGCGCGAGTTGGCTTGCTAAAAGCTCATCATAAGCAAGACGCAACCATGAAGGGCTTTCTTGCCCAAAAGACTTTGAATCTGGTGGTGTATGTGTAAATTCGAGGGCTGTTTTAAAGTCTGGCCACTTTTCTCGTCCAATAATTGCTTTATCAATCCATTCATCAAATTCTGGTATAAGCTCTAAACTTGCACGAATGGATTTCGATAATGTTTTGGGTGAAAGGCCAGCTGTCATTGGATAAATAGTTTCCACAAGTGGCATTTTTCCAAACGCTTCTTCATCCAGAATATGATCTGGATGGGTTATTTGCGGAAAACCGTCAAAAATTTCTATTTTGCCACTAATATATCGTAATGAATCAAGCGGCATTTGCTTTAGTAAATAGTCGCCATGACTGTGAAAAAACACAAGTGTTATCGTTCCGCTCTCATCATGGGCAGCAATTTTATAAGGAACACGCCTGTTGCCTCGCGGGGGTGGGCGATGTTCATCAATGATGACTTTTAGCGTAACAATTTGCCCATCTTCAGCCATTGCAATACCAGGCTGATTGCGCCTATCAATTAAATTAATCGGCATGTGCAAAAGTATATCCAAAATTCTAACATCTTGCTCTGGTTTAAGAAAATAAAATAATTTCCCCATTTTCAAGGCAACTTTCGGGCCAACGCCATTCAACGTTGTTATAGGGCTAAAAAGAGGGTCCAGAATTGTGGGGCGCGTTGCCATGAAAGTCCGTTTATTTTTTTCTAATCTATTGACTGGTCTGTGTGCAGGTAAAAGAGTATAGAAGGTGCCTATCGTCATTTTGCCTTTAGCAAGGCTATGACATAAATAGAATAAACGCATCAAGAAATTATAAAATCACACGGGAATTAAGTACGATGACCCTGCAAAACGGCCCCACTTTATCTTCCAGCGGCCTTGAACCAAGGCGAAAAAAAATGTTATTTCGTGCATGGCATCGTGGCATGAAGGAAATGGATATCGTTTTTGGCAAATTTGCGGATGCTCACCTTGCTACCTTAAGCGAGATTGAACTTACAGAATTCGAACATCTTTTAAAAGCACCAGATCGAGATCTTTTTAAATGGATTTCAGGTGAGGAAAATATACCTATAGAATATAATAATAACTTGATGAAAAAAATTATCGCCTTTCACACCTTTTAAAAGATGCCTCCCAATCAAATATGACTGATTTTATAGACTTTATAAAGCATGAGGAAGATGTCGTACTATCTGGTGTTCCAGATGGTATGGAAGCCCTTGTTATCGCCGATATTGTACGTACACGTTTAACACTTACAAATGAAGAAGGCGGGCTTCAGCTGGTTTTTGTTTCCCGTGATGGCAATCGGCTTTCCATGATGCAGGACGCTTTATCTTTTTTTGCACCTTTTGCAAATGTTTTATCTCTACCGGCATGGGATTGTTTACCTTATGATAGAGTATCGCCTTCTTCCCTTGTTTCAGCAGAGCGTATGGCAACGCTTGCGCGGTTAGCCAGCCCTAAATCTTTAGAAAAAAAGCCGACAATTCTATTACTAACCGCTAATGCGCTTTTACAAAAATCACCCATTATGGATGGATTGGGTCGCCAGATTCTTTTTGCCAAACCCGGCAATATGCTGGAAATGCAAAAGGTTGTTTTATGGCTTGAAAATAATGGGTTTGAACGCACGCCAACTGTGCGCGAACGGGGTGAATATGCTGTGCGCGGCGGTATTATTGATCTTTACGCTCCAGGCAGAGGGGATCCATTACGATTAGATTTTTTTGGTGATACCTTAGAATCTATCAGAACATTTGACCCTGAAAGCCAGCGTTCTGTTGCCCAAAAACGGCTTTTACAACTCGTCCCAATGAGTGAAATTCAATTAAATAGCGCCTCTATAAAGCGTTTTCGGGAAAATTATGTAAGACATTTTGGGGCAGCATCCCCTGATGATGTGCTTTATCAAGCAATAAGCGAGGGGCGCCGTTTTGCAGGCATGGAGCATTGGTTACCCTTTTTTCATGAAAAATTGCAAAATGTATTAGCTTTTATCAACAAGGTTCCCATCGTTTTTGATCATCTCTGTGACGAGGCGATGAAAGCACGTGGTAATCAAATAAAAGATCATTTTGAATCCCGTAAACTCACTTTAGAAGATGGGTTTTCTGATGGGTCACTCCCTTATAAGCCAGTTCCCAGTGATTTGCTTTATGAGAGTTTTGATAACGTTGAAAAGGAGATGCAAAATAGGCAGTTTATAACGCTTTCTCCTTTTAATACACTTGAATCTGGGCGGCGCATAATTGCGCTTAATGGTATTCAAGGCCGCGGGTTTGCCGCAGAGCGTAATGATGAAAAAGTTAATGTTTTTGAAGCCGCAAGCAACCATATCTTAGAGCTGCAAAAACAGGGTAGAAAAGTAGTCATTGCTTGCTGGTCGCGCGGTACTGCCGAACGTATGAGCCAAATGCTTAAAGATCATGGCCTTAAAAAAGCAAGTTTTTGCAAAAATTACGATGATGTTCTAGCGCTAGAAAAAGATGATACCGCCCTAATAACTCTGCCATTAGAAACAGGCTTTCAAAGTGAAACTCTAACAATTATTGGCGAGCAAGATATTTTAGGCGACCGTCTGGTTAGAAAATCTAAAAGACGTCGTAAAGATAGTGACTTTATTTCGGAAGTAACAAGCCTTAGCGAAGGTGATTTAATTGTTCACATTGACCATGGTATTGGGCGCTTTGAAGGCCTGCGCTCTATTGATGTTTCTGGCGCACCGCATGATTGCCTTGAAATTACCTATCACGCTGGTGATCGTCTTTTTCTACCCGTAGAAAATATTGAGCTTTTATCGCGCTATGGTTCTTCAGATGGGGAGGGACCTTTAGACAGATTAGGTGGAACAGCATGGCAAGCAAGAAAAGCCAAGCTGAAAAAGCGCCTTTTGGAAATGGCAGATCAGCTTATTGAAGTTGCAGCCCAGCGCGCTCTAAGAAAAGCAACGCCTTTACCAACACCGGAAGGGCTATATGATGAATTTTCTGCCCGTTTTCCTTATGATGAAACAGAAGATCAGTTAAATACCATCGATCATGTACTGGATGACATGGTAAGCGGGCAACCTATGGATAGGCTTGTTTGTGGTGATGTTGGTTTTGGCAAAACAGAAGTCGCCTTGCGCGCTGCCTTTGTTGCTGTCATGAATGGAAAGCAAGTTGCGGTTGTTGTCCCAACAACGCTTTTGGCCAGACAACATTATAAAACTTTTCAGGAACGCTTCTCTGGTCTTCCTGTTCGGGTGGATCACGCCTCGCGTCTGGTTGCAGGTAAACAACTCACCGCAACTAAAAAAGCGTTACAAGAAGGGGATGTTGATATTGTTGTTGGCACCCACGCCCTTTTAGGAAAAGCGATTAAATTCAGGGATTTGGGGCTTCTTATCATAGATGAGGAACAGCGTTTTGGTGTAAAACACAAAGAGCGTCTTAAAGAATTGAAGGCCGATATTCATGTTCTCACCCTATCAGCAACACCTATTCCACGTACATTGCAATTAGCCCTTACGGGTGTAAGAGAGCTTTCACTTATCACAACTCCTCCGGTTGACCGCCTTTCCGTTAGAACTTTTGTTTCTCCATTTGATGCATTGACTATACGTGAAGCACTTTTGCGGGAACGATATAGAGGTGGACAAAGCTTTTATGTTTGCCCACGGGTGAGCGACCTTAGAAAGGTGAAAGAATTTTTGGATGAAAAAGTTCCAGAACTCAAGGTAACCGTTGCCCACGGTCAAATGGCTGCAACAGAGCTTGAAGATGTCATGAACGCTTTTTATGAGGGGCGTTTCGATGTTCTTTTAGCAACAACAATCGTGGAATCTGGTCTTGATGTACCGCGGGCTAACACATTGATTGTGCATCGGGCTGATATGTTTGGCCTTTCACAGCTTTATCAAATTAGAGGGCGCGTTGGCCGTTCAAAAACGCGAGCTTATGCCATTTTAACAGTTCCTGCCAATAAAGTTTTAACAAAAGCGGCTGAAAAACGCTTAAAAGTATTGCAATCGCTTGATAGTTTGGGCGCAGGCTTCCAACTTGCCAGCCACGACCTAGATCAGCGTGGATCTGGTAACCTATTGGGTGAAGAACAATCTGGCCATGTGCGTGAGGTTGGCTTTGAGCTATACCAGCAAATGCTGGAAGAAGCTGTTGCCCTGCAAAAGGCTGGCGGAGAGGCGGAAGATGATGGAAAATGGTCACCGCAAATTACAGTTGGTACGCCTGTCCTCATTCCAGAAAACTATGTGCCAGACTTAAACTTGCGTTTAAACCTTTATCGCCGGTTGGCAGACTTATCTGATGCCAATGACATAGATGGATTTGGTGCTGAAATGATTGATCGATTTGGCCCGTTGCCTGATGAAGTCGAACATCTTTTAAAAATTGTTTATATTAAAGGGCTTTGCCGGCAAGCTAATATTGAAAAAGTGGATGCAGGCCCCAAAGGCGTTGTTATCAGTTTTAGAAATCAGCATTTTCCAAATCCAACAGGCCTTGTCGCCTTTATTGCAGAGCAAGGGCGCCAGGCTAAAATCAAGCCAGATCAGAAAATTGTCTTTTTAAGGGACTGGCCAGTGCCTGAAAAGCGCCTTAAAGGAACGGCTGTTATTTTAAGCCAGCTTGCAAAACTGGCATTAGCGAATGAAAAAGCGGATTGATGCAAAGAGAAAGGAAGAGCTTTTGCACAGGGTAATTAATAAGCCTTGAGTTTAAGATATGGCATTGGTGCATTAAAATAGATAATCATTCCAGTTATCTGTAAAGAAGAGGGTAAGTTTAGCTTGCACCATATGTATTGCTTTGGAATAGCAGAATGTTTTTCTATGGAAACGAGCGAGATAGTGGCGGATGCGGCTGTTCAGCCCTTCAATCGCTGCAGTTTCAGATTTGGTTTCAACATGCATATGTTTAGGCACGATCTGGCGATAGGCCGGATAATAATCCGGCTTTTTTTATAAGAATATAATCTCGTACCGTGTCTTTTCTGTTTTCTGAAATATAATCTATCGTAACTCTGCTACGCAATCGAAAACCTTGCTTGATAATTTCTACTCGACGTTCAGCGCTAAATGTTTTAAAAATAGCGTAAAATTTACCATTTTGCAGAATCCCTTCAGTCCACCCCCAAGAGCAATTCTTTGGGCGACAGCTTTCAAAAGCACGTATAGAGAATGATTTCTCTCCCGTATTTCTGTTACAATTTTCCTTTATTTCAAATTTAGAAAGCGTCTTTTCTTCCTGGCGAATATTGTTCCAGGAACCTTCATAAAACGAACGCCCGCAAGCGCTTGCATCTTCAATCCAAAATGAAAGAGAAAAAAAGAAGGACGTAATAATTATAAATTTCATTGTTCCCTCACACTCTTGACCTTAAGCTCTAGGATGCGCCTTATCATAAATATCTGCTAATCTATCCATATCAACTGCTGTATATATTTGTGTTGTTGAAAGGCTCGCATGGCCTAAAAGTTCCTGAATAGAACGCAAATCACCCCCATTCTTTAAAAGATGTGTCGCAAAAGAATGGCGTAAGGCATGGGGTGTTGCCGTCTCTGGTAGATTTAGCGCGGAACGTAAATTCTGCATAGCTTTTTGTATCATCCGGGCATTAAGAGGACCGCCTTTAACGCCTCGAAAAAAGGGGGCTTCCCCTTCCAGAACGAAAGGGCACAGCTTTTTATAGGCAAGCAGGTTTTGAAAAATAACGGGCAAAATAGGCACCATACGCTCTTTGCCTCCTTTGCCGGTTATATAAAGTGTTTTAAGCGGCTTTTCCCCGACCATATCTGAACGTAAAGACAGGGCCTCTGAAATGCGTAAGCCCGCCCCATAGCAAAGACTTAAAACGGCAGCATCACGCGCGGCAACCCAATCAACATCATGAATCTGTGCATCCATCTGCACCACTTTTTTTGACTGCTCTTCACTCAAGGGCTTCGGGAGACTATCGCCCTTTTTAGGGGTTTTGATAACTCCGAAGCAGGACGCATCAATGAAACCTTCCTTTTCCAGTTTTTTAATAAAAGAACGCACACCAGATAAATTGCGCCCAACACTGCGCGCCCCTGTTCCCTCCTGTTTTCGTCTAGCCATAAAACTACGAATATCCATAGGGTTGAGCGCGTCAATATCTGAAACATTAGGTGGATGCCCTAAATGCCCCGTAAGGAACGATAAAAATTGCCGTACATCGCGCTCATAAGCTTGCAAAGTTTGTGCAGCAAGCTTGCGCTCAAATTTAAGCCCATGGAGCCATTTTTGAACATGGCCCGCTAAATCTTCCTGCGCAATAACAAGATAAGTATGATCTTTTTTCATACATAAAATTTACGCCCATCTCATTAAAGCAATGTGAACGAGCCAATATCATTAGCTTTTGTTAACAAGCAGCCAATAAAATATTGTTATTAAAACGTTTTGAAAATCAGATAGATTCCGATGAGCTTATACCGTATATTTATATGAAATAACCACAAACAATGATAAACCAACAACAAGCCTTAGCCTCCAATGATTTATGAAGCCATCTCTCATGAGATTAAAATATCCGTTCTGCCCGTCTATCTGGAAGATGAATCCAACCCAGACAAACACCATTTCGTCTGGGCCTATCAGATTGAAATAGAAAATTTGAGTGAGAAAACGGTTCAATTACGTGAACGCTATTGGAAAATTTCCAATGCACTTGGCAAAATTGAGGAAGTGCATGGCGAAGGCGTTGTTGGTAAACAGCCCGTTTTAGAACCAGGCGGCAAATTTGATTATACAAGTGGCTGCCCACTTGGCACTTCTTCCGGCATTATGGCAGGGCATTATGTTATGGTGAATGAGGAAGGCAATGTTTTCAATGTCGAAATTCCAGCCTTCTCACTGGATATTCCAGATTACAGTCCGTCCTTAAACTGATGGGAATCATTGATTGATTGACCTTCGCCCCATAATTCTGGTTGTTGGAGTTCTCCTCACCTTCTTGGGGATTACCATGTTTATTCCTGCTCTGGTTGATTTGGCCTTTGGTAATACTGAATGGCGTATTTTCATGGCATCAGGATTAATTACCTCGCTGATTGGAACCGGTTTTTATGCCGCTTCCCGCGGAAACCATAAAGGTTTATCACTCAAACAGGCATTTTTAATGTCTGTCATGACATGGGTTAGCCTATGCGCTTTTGGTGCGCTACCCTTTTATTGGAATCCAGAAATAACAAGCTATACCGATGCTTTTTTTGAATCGATTTCAGCCCTCACGACAACAGGCGCTACAATCATGGTAGGTTTGGATGAAGCCGCGCCAGGCATTTTATTATGGCGCGGCATCCTGCAATGGATTGGAGGCCTTGGCATTATCGTCATGGCCGTTTCGGTTTTGCCCATGTTGCAAATTGGGGGTATGCAAATTTTTAAAGCAGAAGCCTTTGATACAGCAGAAAAAATTCTGCCAAGCGCAACCCAAATTTCTGGCATTATGACAGCTATTTATTCAAGCTTAACATTAGCTTGCGCTATTGCTTATTCGTTTGCCGGCATGTCCGCTTTTGATGCGACCATTCATGCCATGACAACCGTTGCAACAGGTGGCTTTTCAACAAAAGATGCCTCTATCGGCGCTTTTAATAATGGCGCAATTGATAGCGTTGCCATTCTCTTCATGATTTTAGGCTCGCTTCCTTTCATGCTTTATATCAAAATCATGCAAGGCAATCACTATGCACTCTTTTCCGATTCTCAAGTAAAAGTCTTTCTGCTTACATTGGGCGGATTTATCTTGCTCGTTACAGCTTTGCAAATAGCTGGCGACCATCACCAAAGCCTTGATGCCATACGTCATGCAACTTTCAATGTTGTTTCCATTATGACAGGCACAGGCTATGCCACACAAAATTATGGGGCATGGGGTATTTTTTCTACGGCGATTTTCTTTCTTCTCATGTTTGTGGGGGGCTGCGCTGGCTCAACATCCTGCGGTATCAAGATTTTCCGATGGCAAGTTTTATTTCAAGACCTAAAACAACATGTCAATTCAACCGCTTTTCCCAATGGCGTTTTTGTCAAACGCTTTAATGGCAAGATTTTACCCGATAGCGTTTCTATCGCGGTCATGAGTTTCTTTTTTCTTTATCTTTTGTGCTTTGCCATTTTAACAGCCCTTTTAAGCTTAACAGGTCTTGATACGCTAACGGCTTTATCGGGGGCTGCTTCTGCCATTTCCAATGTTGGCCCCGGTCTTGGTCATATTATTGGCCCTGCGGGCAATTATGCCAGTTTAAATGAGATTGCAAAATGGATTTTAGCAGTTGGCATGCTTTTGGGAAGATTAGAACTTTTTACAGTTCTGGTTCTTCTTTCACCTGCTTTCTGGCGGGTTTAAAACCGCCAGTATCGCCATAAAAAATATTAACAAAAACACGTCTGATATCAGCCCCAACACCAACAAGAGCTGGAACCAGAAAAAGAATAAGAAAGGTTGCATAAGCCAAACCGAAAACAATGGTAATGACCATTGGTAAAAGAAACTGCGCCTGACGACTTGTTTCAAACATAAGCGGCGTAAGACCTCCAATAGTAGATAGAGATGTTAAAAGCACCGCCCGCAACCTGTCACGACTAGCGCCTGTTGCCGCATCAAAAAATGTATCACCACCTGCCCGCCTTTCTCGAAAGCGACTCATTAAAATGAGTGAGTCATTAACAAGAATACCTGAAAGGCCAAGCATACCAACAAATGATAAAATGGTGAGTTTAAAGCCTAAAAGGTAATGACCAACAATGGCCCCGACAACACCAAAGGGAATAATCGTCATAACAGCCAAAGGCGCAATATAAGAACCAAACATCCATGCAAGGATAATATAGATAAGAATAAGGGCAAGGCCTACACCTATGCGTAAATCAGCAAAAGCATCCGCTCGTTCCTTATCTTTACCATCATAGAGATAGGAAATACCATAAGTAGAAACAATCTCAGAAATACTGTCATTTTCTTCCAGTTCGTCAATGACTTCTTGCGTGGTGGTAATATTATCATCAATATCTGCTGTAACAGAAACCGTTAATTTGCCATTACGCCTTTGAAGGGCTGAAAAACCCTGTCTTTGAGTAATATCAACGACCTCACCCAAGGGTATAAAAATACCGGAAGGTGCGCGAAGCTGAAAATTGCGTAAACCATCCGCGCCACTTTCAAAAAACAGCTGTTTAACACGAAGAGTTATTTCATCATCCCCCTCTGGTAAACGGCGGGCAATGGAACCTTCAAAAGCATTTCTTACCTGCCGGCCTACATCATCAATGGACAGGCCAAGCGTGCGCCCCCTATCATTAAGGTCAAGAATAATTTCAGGCTTGCCATAAGGAAGACTGTCTGCCACCCCAGAAACACCGGGAATTGCAGAAATCATAGCCATGATCTCAACAGCAGCTTTTTTTAATGTTCCAGGCGTCCCGCCCTGTAATTGAATATCAATATCCCGACCTGGTGATCCCCCACGACGCTGTGAAATAGCAAAACTTTTAATACCAGTAATGGAAGGAACAGCCTTGCGCCATGTTCGAACAATATCAGGCGTTCTAACTGAACGAATTTCAGAAACCGTCAAATCAACCTTTACTTCCGCAAAATTCTGCCCGCGATTAACGCCAGACTGGCCATAAGTTATAAGAATATTGTCAATAAAATTTTCCCCTTCCCCCAACGTACCTTCAAGGGCATAAGCAGATTTTTCAATCTTTGATAAAATCTCCAAAGCCTGTTTACGGGGTAGACCAGCATGCAAAACAACATGTGCCGTAATCGTTTCCGCTTCTGGTGAGGGGAAAAAGCTGAAACCGATTTTACCACCACGCATCAGGCCAATGGCGCATACCAACATGGAAGCCACGCAAAGCGCCAAAGTAACATAACGCCAACGGAAAGACAGGTTGAGAAGGCGCGCAAACAAATAATCGCGGAAAACCTCAAATCCACGGTCAAAAACCTGCCTGAATCGATTTTGTCCATTCCCTGATTTTCGTAATGAGCAGCGTGCAAAAAGATAACAAAAAATCTCAAAAATGCTGCCAATGCAAAAGGCAAAAAATCCGATAAGAAAAGGAGTAGCACCAGCAGGAAATAAATTCACCAGAGTTTTTACAAGATAAATAAATCCGAAAATAAACGCCCCTAATCCATATAAAAACCAATTAAAGAAAATCAAAGATAAGCTGATAAGCCATGATGTAAAAAGGTGAATCGTTGCAAAAAGAGGGCTTAGAATGAATTGAAGGCCATAAAAAAGTGCCCGAATAAGAAAAGATAAAAGACCATCGTTTGAAATAAAAGAAACCCAGCTTTCAGCTGTCATCCAGTCTTTATAAATATCAAAACCATTGGCAAAAGTAATATTCCCATCAAAAGCAGTTTGAATAAGGGTAGCCGTAGAGCCTGCTTCCAACTGAAGTGCTGCAACACAAAAAGCAGCCAATAAAAGCGAAACAATAAACTGGCGCCAAGGTGACCATAGGCGTTTTGGCTTATCGTTTAAGGCATGGGCCAAATGACCAGGCAGAATGAAAAAACATTCAATAACGCTCGCAATTAATGTACAAATAACAACAATTGGAATAACACCCATTATTTGGCCCACAACATCACCAATTAAAAGAATAGGCCCAAAAGCTGCAGCCGTTGTTAGGCTTGCCGCCACAACCGGTAAGACCATGCGTCCCGCACCACGTTCAGCTGCAAGAAAAGAAGGGTCCCCCATCTGATAACGGGTGGCAGTGTGTTCACCCACCACAATTGCGTCATCAACAATAATGCCCAGCATCATAAGAAGAGCAAAAAGCGAAACCATATTAATGGTCTGCCCTGCCAGAAACATAACGGCCAAAGTTGCTGCAATTGCAACAGGAATGCCCGCTGTAACCCAAAAAGCAACCCGCGCATTTAAAAAAATAAATAAAACCAGAATAACCAGAAGAAGGCCACCAATACCATTTTTCAAAAGAAGTTGAATACGTGCACGAAGCGCATCTGTTCGACTGGCATCCGCTTCAATAACAAGCGATTTTGGGAATATCTGCTTAGCCTCGACAAGATAATCATCAACGATTTGACTAAGCTTCAATGCATCAGAATTCTCAGCCCTATCAAGTCGCATGGTAATCGCCGGATTACCATTTACAAGGGTGCGAGGTTGGTCTTCATCATAGGCACGCTGTAGTGTTGCAACATCCCCTAAGAGTAGACGTTCCCCGCTTTCAAAGGCCAAAATTTCAACATCGCGTAGACTTTTAATTTGTGCCGTTTCACCCAGCGTTCTGATCTGGCGATCAATAGCCCCTTTTAAGTCGCCAGAAGGCAAATCCTGCGTATTATTGCGAAGAACGGAAGAAATATCACCAATCGTCAAATCCAGTTTTTGTTGCACGCCTTCATGAATATCGATATGAACTTCTTCATCTCTCAAACCAGTAAAAACGACCTGGTCGATTCCCCTTGTTAAAAAGTCATCGCGCATACGTTTTGCAAAAACACGCATCGTTTTTTCAGGAAAAGGTCCATGGATGGTTAAGGTGGCAACCCGATCAAAAAACCGTAACGCCTTAATTTCAGGATCTTCAGAATCTTCAGGCAAGGTCGTAATCTTATCAATGGCGGCATCAATATCGGCTTCCGCTTCTTTAAGGTCTGCTCCTTGTTCATATTCAAGGGTAATGGAAGCCCCGCCCTCACGCGCTGTTGAATCGATCTTTTTCACATCCTCCAAAAAACGAATTTGCGGCTCAACAGCTGCAAGAATATTGGCTTCAACATCTTCCGCGCTCGCACCAGGCCAATTAATATTAACAACAATACGGTCAATAACAAAATTTGGGAAAAACTGAGTATTAAGCTTTAATCCTGCAAAAAGTCCCGCAATCAAAAGAAAAACCATTAAAAGATTTGCCGCATTAGGGTGGTGGACGAAAAAACTAACGATACGCGCTTTTTCATTTCGGTCAAAAGAGGAATGCCGCATAAGAAGTCCTAACCGCGTGGTTTATCTAATTGCGCTTTAGCAGATTGTCCCTTGTCAACCTTGTTTTCAGCCTGACTGGCCGTTCTAATAAGAAGCCCGTTTCCAGCTTCTGCAAGTTGGGTAATTAGAACTTCTTCCCCCTCGTTTAACCCATGGGTAATAATAACATCTTGCCCATCATAAGCCGCAAGCGTTACGGTGCGGGCTTCAAGGCGATTATTACTCTTTACAACATAAACAGTCGAACCATTGTAAAGCGCGCTTTCAGGTAGTCTAAAGGAATTATAAAAAATTTGGTCGGGGACATGGACACTAACAAAAGCGCCTGGCCGAATACTGCCAGGATCTGCCACAATATCAAGACGTGCAAAAACCGAAATTCCTCCACGATTTGCCGTAATTTCGGCTCCAATGCGATCAATATGAGCTGGAAAGACCGATTTTTTTTGCCCCACATCCCAATAAACATTAACTTTATAGCCCTCAAGCTCTCTTTGGGAACTCGCCAATCGACCATATTGTGCATCTGAAAGCAAAAAACGTACATCAAGCGTTTCAGCCTCATAAATATCAAGAACACTTTGGGTCGCGCTTATTGTTTGTCCAAGCTCAACATTCATCATTTGAACAACACCCTTAAACGGCGCTTTCAAAACCGTATCCCGTACCTGTTGCTCTCTATTGCGTAAAACAACCTCAAAACGTTGCAGGGCGGCGATACGCGCTTCAACCTGCGCTTCTTGAATGGCGATATTCGCTCCAGCTGTTTGAAATGCAGCACGTCTTTGACTGAAAATCAGTTTCCTTTCTTCAACGACTCTCGTGGTAATTGACCCAGATTTTAATAGGTTTTCTGCCCGTTCAAGGTCTAAACGAGCAAGATTGAATTGCTCTTCAGCACGCTGCTCCCCCGTCTTTTCCAAAGTTAAACGCGCTTTTGCTTCTAGAAGAGCTGCTTTAGCCTCCCGAACATTAGCCTTTGCCTCGTCACGCGCAATTTCAAAGGCAAATGGATTTATTCGTAACAAAATATCATCTTTTTGAAATGAAGCACCCTGCCTTAAAGCAGGATTAACATATATCACTTCTCCCGCGACCAGAGATGTAAGATTTAATAAGCGTGCGGCAACCACATCACCATACATTTTCATAATTGGCTGGTTATCCTGCACCCTAATATGCAACGTATCAACCCTATAAGTTCTTTCAGCAAAACTTCTTACAGGACGGTCCTTTTTGGATTTTACCAATTCATTCATTAAAAAACTAGCCCCTATCAAAATGGAAGCCATAAGAACAAACTGAAATAAACCCCGCCAGCCTAAAAATCTTTCCCGCAAACACATTTCATCAGTTTCATCTTTTCCCATATGCTCACGCGCCGAAATGACGTCCTCCACCCGATTCTCTTGCATTGGCAAATTAGAATTCTGGTTCTGGGTTAAAACAGAATCTGTTGATGAAGGATTCTTATTCATTCTAGGCACAGCCATTTTCAAATTAAAAAATACTTTAAAAGATTATATAGATTTAAATAAGAAAAACTTATCAACACATGATAATATTTTGATGAACAGGTAAAAATTGGCTTTCGGAGAAGAAAATTAAGATTTTAATTCATTCAGTGATAGAGAATAATCTTCACAACAAAATTCGCATTTAATTGAAATTTTATCGTCTTCTGCCAATTCGCCTAAATCATTTTCAGGCATATTTTTTAAAACAGACCAAATCTTTTCACTTGAACACGAACAGCGGTCAAGAATTTTTTGTGCTGGAAAAAGCCTCAAGCCCTGTTCATGGAACAACCTGAAAAGAAGCTTTTCACAAGGTATCATCGGGTCTGTCACTTCATCATCACGTATGGTGGAAAAAAGGGTTTGCGCCTCTTCCCAGGCACAATCTTCTTTGATGTCCAGATCATCGCCAGCATCCCCATCGCCCCCCGGCAAATCACGCTGTTTTATACGTTCTTCAGATTCGGGTAAAAACTGCATTAAAAGCCCTCCGGCGCGCCAGCGTGTACCAGCAGTTATACCATCAGTAGAGCAATAAGCCTCAGCAACGCTTAATCGAACACGGGTTGGAATCTGTTCCGATTGCAAAAAATAGGAATGAGCCACCTCTTCAAGGCTTGCCCCCTCAAGAGCAACCATGCCTTGATAGCGTTTTGTATGGGCGCCCTGATCGATCGTAAGGGCCAAGATACCCTTTCCCAAAAGTTCTTCCGGATTTGTTTCTTGCCTTTCTTCCGCCAGTGCCAAGGCATTGCTATCATAACGGGCATAAGCTCGAACGGCATTGGGCGTACGATAATCAACAACAAGCAGAGAAACAGGCCCATCGCTTTGGGTTTGCAAAATAAGCTGCCCGTCAAACTTCAAGGACGTACCCAATAAAACGGTAAGCACAATAACCTCGCCCAAAAGGCGGGCAACAGGTTCAGGATAATCATGCCGACTGATAATAGTATCAAGGGCAGACCCCAACTGCACAGCACGTCCCCGCACATCAAGGCTTTCAATGGTAAAGGGAACAACGTGGTCATCACCTGCAAAATCAATGCTATTAAGATGAACAGCTTGTTCAACACCCTTTTCCATCACATTCCCCGATTAAACATACCCAGATAAACACCATGCCAAAACACTTTTTTGAGCATGAAGGCGGTTTTCAGCTTCATCAAACACAACCGATTGCGGACCATCCATGACAGAAGATGTCACCTCTTCCTCACGGTGGGCAGGTAAACAATGCATAAAGATCGCGTCCTTATCCGCTAAAGCCATCAAAGCATCATTCACCTGATAAGGCATTAAAAGAGCATTGCGGCGTTCAGCTTCTTCATCTCCCATGGAAACAAACGTATCCGTCACAACACAATCAGCCCCCTTAACAGCATCAATGGGGTCATTGGTAACGCGCACTCTAGCGCCTTTTTGGGATGCCCAGTCCAAAACAGCTGCTTGAGGTCTTAAAGCATCAGGTACAGCAATTGCCAGTTCAAAATCAAAATGGAAGGCAGCGTGAATAAAAGAAGTAAGAACGTTATTGCCATCGCCAGTCCAGGCAATCTTTTTGCCTTTAATTGGGCCTTTATGCTCCTCAAAGGTCATAATATCAGCCATAATCTGGCAAGGATGAGAAAAATCTGTTAGTCCATTAATTACAGGCACGCTCGCGGCTTCAGCCAATTGTGTAACACGGTCATGTGCCGTTGTTCTTATCATAATGGCATCAACATAACGCGACAGAACCTTCGCCGTATCAGAAATTGTCTCACCACGACCCAATTGCATTTCACCACCGGAAAGAACAATAGTCTCTCCCCCAAGTTCCCGCATACCAATATCAAAAGAAACACGGGTTCGGGTTGATGGCTTGTCAAAGATCATAGCAAGCATCTTGCCCTTAAGGGGCTGAAAAATATCTCGGCCCCCTTCTAAGCGTGCTTTTTTAATTTCCAGACCCTGATCTAATATATTTCTTAATGTCTGGCTTTCAAATTCTGCCAGATCGAGAAAATCTTTTTTTTCAGTCATTTTGGAACCTGATCTTTTAACTTTCGTCACGCACTTTTTGGCAGGCTTTTTCAAGCGTTGAAAGTGCAAAGTCAATTTCATCTTCTAAAACAGTCAAAGGCGGCAAAATACGCATAATATAAGTACCAGCTGGAACCGTTAAAAGCTTTTCATCACGTGCAGCTTGAATAAAGGCCATATTAGGGCCTTTTGTCTTTAACCCCAATAAAAGTCCCTCACCGCGACACTCTTCCAATATGTCAGCATTTTCATCAACAAGTTTTGCAAGTTTTTGTTTAAAAATAAGGCCCTTATGTTTAACTTCATCCAAGAAGCCATCACCCAAAACAAGGTCAAGAACAGCTGCGCCCACAGCCATAGCAAGTGGGTTGCCGCCATAAGTTGTTCCATGAATGCCAGGTGTAATGCCTGTTGATGCCTCTTCAGTGGCAAGACAGACCCCAACAGGAAATCCACCACCAATGCCTTTGGCAACAGCCATAAGATCAGGAGTAACGCCAGCTGCATCCGAAACAAAAAAATGACCGGTACGACCAACACCACACTGCACTTCATCGAAAATCAATAAAATACCGTGTTCATCACATAAATCGCGCATACCCCTTAAACATTCATAAGGGACAGGACGAATGCCCCCTTCCCCTTGAATAGGCTCGATAAGGATAGCAGCTGTTTTTTCATTAACAGCTGCTTTCAACGCATCATGGTCTGCAAAAGGCACCTGATCAAAACCATCAATATGCGGGCCAAAACCTTCAAGATATTTATCTTTACCGCCGGCAGCAATGGTTGCCAATGTGCGGCCATGGAAAGCCCCCTCAAAAGTGATAATACGATTACGCTTCGTATCCCCCTTAAGCCAATGATAGCGGCGTGCCGTTTTAATCGCGCATTCCATCGCCTCAGCACCCGAATTTACAAAAAAGGCGCGATCAGCAAATGTTGCCGCAATCAATCTATCTGCAAAGGCGTTTTGCTCCGCAATATCATAAAGGTTGGAAAGGTGCCAAATGCCCTCTGCCTGCTTTTTCAAAGCCTCCACAAGGTGTGGATGTGCATATCCAAAAGCATTCACAGCAATGCCAGAGCCAAAATCTAGATATTTTTCATTTTTATCAGTCGTAAGCCACGAGCCTTTACCTGAAACGAATGTAAGCGGAATGCGATTGTAAGCATTATAAAGTGCTAGGGAGACCATAATTCATTACCAAATTAAAAAACACATAACGGGCAGAAGAGTTCTTAAAAAAGAAAAAGCCGCCCTGAAGCAGGCGGCTTCTCTTCATGTGTAAAAGATAGCACATTTTATATCAGATCTGTCAAGGTCAATCTATAAACCGTGAATATCGAAAGCCGCACTCCAGCTACCAACGACTCGCATGAGTTGCAACTAAAACAAGAAGACTCGTTCTGATTCGTTGTCAATGCACTTCATTTGGGGACAAGTTAAAGAAAGGTAAATTTTTGCCCTTTGAACATTTGATTGAAAATAGAACGATAGAGTATTCTTAATCTTAAACGATGCGGCTATCCAAAGACTGTAAAGTAATGATGCAAAAAGCCTTTTAGCTTTTGCAACAACTCTTGGATTCTGCCATCAATACCAATACGAGGAAAAGAAACATGGCCTGGACAGACGAAAGAGTAGAAATTTTAAAAAAGCTTTGGGCAGAAGGATTGAGCGCAAGCCAAATTGCTTCAGAACTAGGTGGTGTGACACGTAATGCGGTTATTGGTAAAGTACACCGCCTTGGCCTATCAGGGCGCGGCAAAACTTCTGCTGCAAGCCCACGCACCCGCCAAGCCCGCACACAAACCCCATCAACAAAACCGGTAAATCCAGGCACTGCAACGATTGGAAATGCAGCTCTGAAACTTTCCCCTGAAACACAGATACAAAAAGCACCCCAAACCCGCTCTTCTTCTTTTAAGGAACTTGTTATACCTTTTGGTGAACGCGCAAATATTATGGACTTAACAGAACATACATGCCGCTGGCCAATTGGTGACCCCACAAGCAAAGATTTTCATTTCTGTGGCAAAAAAACGGAAGAAGGCATTCCTTATTGCACTTACCATAAAGAAGTGGCTTATCAAAATTCAACAGACAAACGCCAAAAGAAAGTTGTAAACGGCTAGGAAAGCTATATAAAGCCCCAAAACTAGGGGCTTCAATAGTCAGTAGACCTACAATAGCTTAAACCTTGATTTATCCAAATAAAACCCTACTGAGTTTATTCTAACGATTTAGTAACTTTTATGTTGATATTATTCCCTCAAATTTAATGTCGGGGGACATAACGTGTTTAATAAATTTTCATCAGACGATAAAGCAAAACTTGATGCGCTTGATAAATCACAAGCTGTAATAGAATTTAATCTTGACGGCACAATTATTAATGCTAATAAAAATTTTCTAGATGCCATGGGTTATGAGAGAAATGAAATCGTTGGCAAACACCATGCAATGTTCGTTTCTGAGGACGAAAAGAACAGCCCAGCTTACAAACAATTCTGGGCTGATCTTAAAAAAGGTGACTTTAAAGTTGCCGAGTTCAAACGCATTAAAAAGAATGGGGATGAAATCTGGATTCAGGCTTCTTATAACCCGCTCTTTAATAAACTTGGAAAACTCTATAAAGTAGTGAAGTTTGCAACAGATATAACGCCAGTTAAACAAATGTTTTCTGATTATTGCGGGCAATTAACTGCCATTAGCAAAGCAATGGCAGTTATAAGCTTTAATCTTGATGGCACCATTATTGACGCCAACGAAAATTTTACACAGACAGTCGGTTATGACCTTTCAGAAATTAAGGGTAAGCATCACAGCATCTTTGTAGAACCTTCATACGCAAAAACCAATGACTATAAAACCTTTTGGGAAAAACTGGCACGCGGCGATTATATCGCTGGAGATTTCCAACGTTTTGGCAAAAACGGTAAAGAAGTATGGATTCAAGCATCTTATAATCCAATTTTTGACGTTAACGGCAAACCCTTTAAAGTTGTCAAATACGCATCAGATATAACCGAGATGATGACGGAACGTAAAAAACGGCGTGCCATTCAAACTGAAATTGATCATGAAATTCAAGGCCTCCAAGCAGCCATTACGAAAACAAGCGATCAAGCCCATTCAGCAACCAACGCATCGCAACGCGCTTCACAAAATGTGCAGACAGTCGCATCAGGTGCAGAAGAATTATCTTCATCAGTAAGCGAAATTTCAAATCAAGTGGAAACTGCTTTGAAAACATCGAGTGAGGCTGTAAAACAGGCTAACCATACAAATGGAATTATTTCTGGCCTTTCTGATGCCAGCCAAAAAATTGGTGAAGTTATTGAACTGATTAACTCAATCGCTGAAAAAACAAACCTCTTAGCCTTGAATGCAACAATTGAAGCCGCCCGCGCGGGCGATGCCGGTAAAGGCTTTGCTGTTGTGGCCTCTGAAGTGAAAAATCTAGCCACTCAAACATCAAAGGCAACAGAAGAAATCAGCTCTCAAATTGCTGCCGTCCAATCAACAACGGATCAGGCAGTTACAGCGTTAGGCGATATTTCCAATACGATTGTTAACATCAATGAAATTTCAACAGCCATTTCAACAGCAGTAGGAGAACAGTCTGCTGTGACCAATGAAATTGCAGCAAATATGACTGATGCGGCACAAGATGTTTCGGAAATCAACGCAAATATAACGGAAATAGCTTCCTCCGCAACATCAGCTTCAGATACAACTGAAAAAGTAGCGGCTTCATCAAGGTTGCTGGCTTAAGTAAAACAATTGTGCGCGTAAAATATATGTTTTACGCGCTAAAAATTTATTTTGAAGCAAATTCCTTTGAAAATTTGTCATCAAACGCATAACCTGCACCACGAACGGTTCTTATTGGATCTTTCATCCGCGATTTATTAATCGCCTTGCGTAACCGGCCAATATGAACGTCAACAGTACGTTCATCCACATAAACATCGCGTCCCCACACACCATCAAGCAGTTGTTCACGTGAAAAAACGCGACCAGGTCTGTGCATCAAGAATTCAAGTAAACGAAATTCCGTTGGCCCAAGATGAATTTCACGGCCACCGCGATAAATGCGGTGAATTTCACGATCAAGCTCAATATCCCCTGATTTCAAAGTTGTCGCTACAACTTCCGGCTTGGCGCGGCGCAATATAGCCGCAACACGCGCCATTAATTCTGGCACAGAAAAAGGCTTAACAACATAATCATCTGCCCCCTCTTCAAAGCCACGTAAACGCTCTGTTTCCTCGCCTCTGGCCGTTAACATAATAATGGGAAGATTCTTGGTATTTTGCCGGCTTCTCAAGCGGCGACAAAGCTCGATACCCGATACACCAGGTAACATCCAATCCAATAAAAGAAGGTCTGGCACCGTTTCTTGTAAATAGATTTCTGCCTCATCACCACGCCCAACAACATCAACATCGTAATTATTAGCTTCAAGATTATAACGTATAAGTAAACTTAAGGGTTCTTCATCTTCAACCACAAGAACTTTAGGCGTCATTTACCCTCTCCGTTTTCATTGACACCTATTTCCTCATAAGCCGTTTTACGTGGGTCCATCATTGCTTGTCCGGTTACCAGATAAATTACCGTTTCAGCAATATTTGTTGCATGATCCCCAATTCTTTCAATATTCTTTGCACAGAATAACAAATTCGTACAGAATGTAATAGTTCTTGGATCTTCCATCATATAGGTCAATAATTCACGAAAAACGGATGTATAAAATTCATCCAGCTGCTCATCCCGCGACCAGCACCGCATAGCCTGCTCTGAATTGCGCGCTGCAAAAGCATCAAGGACATCTTGAAGCTGTGCCAAGCCTAAATCTGCCAGATGTTCAATCCCATGAACAACTTTCGAACTTGTATACTCACCATTTAAATCAATTACCCGTCTGGCAATGTTTTTTGCCATATCACCAACGCGTTCAAGATCATTAGAAATACGAATACAAGACACGATAACTCGAAGATCATCTGCCATGGGTTGCCTTTTGGCAATTGTTAAAATAGCCGCCTCATCAATTTCACGCTGCATGGTATCAACAGCCCGATCTTCGGCAATAATACGGCGTGCTGTCACCACATCCATGGAAGAAAGCGCTTTAATACTTTCAGAAACCATACGTTCAACTTTTCCACCCATTTCGGAAATTTGAGCCGTAAGCATTTTTAGTTCGGTATCATAAGCTGTTACAATATGATCGTTCATAAAAGGTCCTATATAACAAGAATACGTTGTTTATCGCTTTTAGAAGGCTTTAAGTCTAACCCACACAATCAGCCAATTCGGCCTGTAATATAATCTTGCGTTCTTGGATCCACGGGACTTGTAAAAATATCATCCGTTAACCCTTCTTCTACAAGATTACCCAAATGGAAAAAAGCAGTACGTTGTGAAACACGGGCAGCCTGTTGCATTGAATGCGTTACAATAACAATGGTATAATTCTGCCTCAATTCATCAATCAGCTCTTCCACTTTAGCCGTCGCAATTGGGTCAAGCGCTGAACAGGGTTCATCCATCAAAATCACTTCAGGACTAACCGCAATAGCACGTGCAATACAAAGCCGTTGTTGCTGGCCACCAGAAAGCCCTGTCCCAGGGGTATCAAGACGGTCCTTAACTTCTTCCCAAAGACCTGCTTTCTTCAAACTTGTTTCAACAATTTCTTCAAGCTCCGTTTTATTTTTAACGAAGCCATGAATACGAGGTCCATAAGCAACATTTTCAAAAATTGATTTTGGAAACGGGTTCGGCTTTTGAAAAACCATACCAACACGAGCGCGCAACTCCACAACATCGATATCTTTGTCATAGATGTCTTTGCTTTCCATGGTTATATCACCCGTAACACGGCAAATATCAATCGTATCATTCATACGGTTTAAGCATCTAAGAAACGTTGATTTACCGCATCCAGACGGGCCGATAAGCGCTGTAACCTGACGATCAAGAATATCAAGCTCAACATCAAAAAGAGCTTGTTTTTGACCATAAAATACACAAACATTTTTGCCACGCATCTTTGCCTTTAAACCTGCTTGATTAACTGTCATTGGCGCACTCTTCATATCTTCATGATTCATCGTCATTTGCATTTTTATAACTCCTACCAGCGACGCTCAAAACGTTTACGCAGCACAACTGCAAGCGCGTTCATCGTTACGAGAAATCCAAGAAGAACCAGAATAGCAGCAGATGTTTTCTGCTGAAATGCCGGTTCAGGAAAGTCTGCCCACATAAAAATCTGGACAGGCAAAACAGTGGATGGGTCAAAAATGCCCCCAGGAACATCCACAATAAAGGCCACCATACCAATCATCAAGAGAGGCGCCGTTTCACCCAAAGCTTGCGCCATACCAATAATTGTACCCGTTAATATGCCAGGCATGGCAAGGGGTAAAACATGGTGGAAAACGGCCTGAAGAGGCGAGGCCCCAACCCCAAGTGCTGCCTCACGTATAGAAGGCGGAACAGACCGAAGAGCAGCCCTTGAAGCAATAATAATCGTTGGCAAGGTCATTAATGCAAGTACCATACCCCCAACCAAAGGCGCTGAACGTGGCAAGCCAAAAACATTAAGAAACATGGCAAGTCCCAAAAGACCAAACACAATGGAGGGAACCGCTGCCAAATTATTAATGTTAACCTCAATTAATTGGGTTAGGCGATTTCTGGGTGCAAATTCTTCCAGATAAATTGCAGCAGAAACCCCTATTGGAAAGGAAAGAATTAAGGTAACCAGCATGGTGTAAAAAGACCCCATAACAGCACCTAAAATACCGGCCTGCTCTGGTTCACGACTGGCACCAGATGCAAAAAAAACTGTATTGAATTTACGCTCAACAAACCCCTGTGTTTTTAAATGATCAAGCCAGGCAATCTCACGATCAGATAATTTGCGATTATCTTCAGGTGTTACCAGCATTTCCAATGTCCAGTCTGTGTTTTGAGCGCTATTTTGATTTTTTAAAGGTACAAGAACATCGCCCGATAAACGATTAGCATTAATGCTCGTAGCCTTCACGACACCACCATTAATCTTAACCAAAAAGCTTGAAATACGAGGGGCAAGAGACGCTTCACTATCGCTTTTATCAATCAAGACGTCAATTTTAGCAATCAACTCACGATTAGTTTCAATTTGTTCGTTAATCGTTTGAAGTCCCTTTTTATTTCTTTCAAGCTGGGTTTGAATAAAGGCCGAATTCTCAAGTTCCGATGACAGTCGGCCTTCAAGATCTGCAATTTGCAAAGTCAATCTTTTTTCAGAACGCTGGCTTGCACTAATTCTCGCAGTTAATGCAGCACGATCTTCAATAAGACGATCTTTTACAACAGCAAGAACGCCTATAAAATCATCTTTTGATGAAACAAGATCAATTGAGCCGTCCTTACCACTTGGTGTCAAAGTACCAGATATATCTAAATAATTGCGTTTTGTTATCTGGTTTTTCAAATGAAGATCACCAACATCATCAAACTGAATGGGAATAGAAACCCTACCGCCGATTAAAGTTGGATCGGCTAAAACAGCTTCACGTAGTTGAATACCAGCATCAGAAGTTAAAAGGCCATTTCTAAGCCGTCTTTCACGCCGTCCATCGGCAAAAGGCAGAGTTTCTTTAAGTGACTTCTTAACAAGACCCCCAAAATCGGCCTGGCCAATCACGTCTAAATCCCCAGTTTTTTCAGGGTCAATCGCTGCTTGATCAAGCGTTACTGGCAAAGAAATATAATTATAGGTGAAAGCCAGATAAGCATTGCCAACTATTGTCCATAAAAGGATAATAAGAAAAAGAATAGCAACACCAACGGCGCCAAGCCCAAGAAATTTAAAGCCAACCTCATTGCGATAACGTTTTTTCAAACGTCCCGTTGCAGCCAGCGATGTGTGCAGGTTAGAAGCCTGCGTGGAATTTACAGAATTATCAGTCATATTGCTCACGATATTTTTGAACAACGCGCAAGGCGAATATATTAAGGGCAAGGGTTACACAAAACAGCATTAAACCTAAGGCAAAAGCAGCCAGTGTCTTTGCTGAATCGAATTCCTGATCCCCAACAAGAAGTGTAACAATTTGCACAGTCACAGTTGTAACGGCATCAAGAGGGTTAATCGTTAAATTAGCAGCAAGACCTGCCGCCATCACGACAATCATTGTTTCCCCAATTGCGCGGGAAATAGCCAAAATAAGCGCAGAAACAATGCCCGGCAGAGCTGCCGGTAAAACAACCCTTCGAATTGTTTCAGATTTGGTTGCACCAAGGCCTGCCGAACCATCTCTCAAAGATTGTGGTACAGCGTTAATCACATCATCGGAAAGGGATGATATGAAAGGAATAATCATAATGCTCATAACGACACCGGCAGCAAGCGCACTTTCAGACGATGCATGAATAGTAAATCCAAACATACTTTCAGTATGCAGACTTAGCCAATCAAAGAAATTACGAATAGCAGGGGCAACTGTTAAGGCGGCAAAAAAACCATATACGACCGTTGGAATACCGGCCAGAATTTCAAGCACAGGTTTTGCAAATGCCCGAACCCTGTAACTTGCATAATCAGAAAGATATATGGCCGACAGTAAACCAACAGGTGCCGCAACAGAAATAGCAATAAAAGTAATCAGAAGTGTGCCTGATAAAAGCGGTATGGCGCCAAAAACCTCTCCATTACGTTGCGCGGCATCGGCAAGTTCTGAAGAAGAAGCCCCCGCAGCTTCATAAGCGCTTTGTGGCGACCAATGAAGCCCGAATAGAAAATCAAAAAGCGGTACCTTTTGAAAGAAAAGATACGATTCAAAAACAAGGGAAAGAACAATGCCAACCGTAGTTAAAATCGCAACAGCAGAGGCTGAAACCAAGGCAACCATTGTAACACGCTCAACCACATGCCGCGTCCTCTTTATTGCTGAAATCTGTCGATAAGCATGGTAGAAACCTGTAAAAATTAATATTACAACCAAACCCCGCAAAAGCCAGTATGCCCTATCAAGTATTGAGTCAACATGCGCCCCCGCTGCTAGGCGAATATCTTCTTGACTACTGGAAATATCACCTTCAGCAATCGCTCTGGCATCGCGCAAAAATGCTTCTGCCTGCGGCAATGACATACCAGTTATAACATCTGAAAAAGCATTAGAAACAGAATTATTGATATAGATTGGAAAGAAAATCGCCCAAAGTACCAATAAAAAAAGCGCTGGGAGAACCGACCAAAGCGCTAAATAAAAACCATGAAACCCTGGCAGGGAATGCAAATGTGATGAACGGCCACCAACAACATTTAGCGCACGCGCCTTACCGATAAAATAACTGATAGCAAAAGCAACAATCAGCCAGAACAATGGTGCCTGTAACAATGCACCCAATAAATTAACAAGATATGACATAACCCAACAACAAATGTTATCTTGAAAGAGAAAAACCGCTGGCTACAAAAGCAGCCAACGGAATGAGATTAATACTTACCACCGGCTTAAAGCGCAAGTGGTGTAAGATTTTTAGCAGATTCAGCGATAGCGTCACGATCAGCTTTTGGAAGAGGAATCAAACCTTTATCAGCAAGATACCCCTCATCACCCCAAGCAGCTTCATTTGTGAATTCTGCAACAAATTCTTCAATACCAGGAATAACGCCGACATGTTCTTTCTTTACATAAAAGAAAAGTGAACGAGAAATTGGGTATTCACCCGCAGCAATTTTTTCAAATTCAGGTGTTGAACCTTCAACAGTTGCACCTTTAAGCTTGTCTGCATTTTGGTCCAGGAAAGAAAAACCAAAAATACCAAGAGCAGCAGGATTTGCTTCAAGTTTTTGAACGATCAAATTATCATTTTCACCAGCTTCAATAAAAGCTCCATCTTCACGAATATTTTTTGCAATTGCCTTGAATGCTTTTTTGTCTTCTTTACGAAGAGCAGCAAGCGTATCAAATTTTTTGGCGCCACCACGCATCGCAATTTCTACGAATGCATCGCGTGTACCAGATGTCGGAGGAGGACCAAGAACCTCAATCTTTGTGTTTGGCAAAGAAGCGTCAATATCTGACCATTTCTTATATGGGTTTGGAACCATTTTACCATCAACAGGCACTTCAGCAGCAAGAGCCTGGAAAATTTGCTTACGAGTTAATGCAAAAACATCACCACTTTTAGCATTCGCAAGCACAATACCATCAAAGCCAACTTTAACTTCAACAGGCGTTACGCCGTTTTCGCCACATTTTTTGAATTCTTTTTCTTTAATGCGACGTGAAGCATTTGTGATGTCTGGCGTACCTTCGCCAACACCAGCACAAAAAAGCTTCATACCACCGCCTGAACCAGTTGATTCAACAACAGGCGTTGTAAATTTAGTTTTTTTACCAAACTGCTCAGCAACAGCTGTTGAGAATGGAAAAACCGTTGAAGAACCAACGATAGAAATCTGATCGCGTGCCTGTGCAGCACCTGCAGCAAGTAGAGCAGAAAAGGCAACGCCTAAAATAGCTGTTTTTTTCACCTGAATATCTCCCTGGGAGTCAAAAATAAAAATGAACCGTGAAAGTGAAGGTAACGGAACATCCCCTTAAAAAACTTTGAGCCACTCAAAAACTTAGAGCATACGCCTAAAGTTATTGAAACGTTAATCAAAGATGCCGCGACCATAAAACGCCAACACTTACATTTTATGACAAAATAATTACAGTTTCATGACGCATTAAGTCATTGATATTAATATATTTTAATAATCAATTCCTGAAAAATAGACTCGGAAGGTTGTCCCTTCTTCCATAATACTTTCAATTTTCATGATTGCTCTGTGCCGCATGACAATGTGTTTTACAACAGCAAGGCCAAGGCCCGTACCCATCTTGCGCTTACTTTCTTCTGCATCAACCCTGTAAAACCGCTCCGTTAAACGTGGTAAGTGTTCAACGGCAATACCCTTGCCGTAATCACGCACCTCAATACAAAGACATGTATCACCTTTTACATTGAAATCAGCAGGCGCAATAACCCTGTTAAGAGAAATATCAACACGCTCACCGCCCACACCATATTTGCAAGCATTATCGACTAGATTTTGAACAAGTTGAATTAACTCATCACGATCCCCTAAAATACAAGGTGCTTCAGTATCATATTTCGTCCCTTGAGAAGGAGAAAGATTACAAGAAAAATCGAAAGAAAGATTGGCAGTCTTTGCTAAAGGGGTCATTGCATCGATAACATGTGTTAACACCTCTTTCAGATTTACTTTCTCTGTTGGCTCCACATGGCTTCGCATTTCAATGCGACTTAGAGAAAGTAGGTCATTAACAAGCCGCCCCATTCTTTGCGCCTGCTCCAACATAATATGTAAAAAACGTTCGCGGCTTTCCTCATCATTTTTGGCAGGCCCTAAAAGGGTTTCAATAAATCCTGTCAAGGAAGAGACAGGCGTTCTTAATTCATGGCTAACATTAGCAATAAAATCACTTCGTAATTCCTCAACCCTATATTGTTTTGTTTGATCGAGCATCACAACAAAAATAAAATCCGGCAAAACATTCCCCTTAGATTTACCAGGCATCGTAATAGGAGAAAAATGCGCTAGATAATGGCGTTCTGCCGGAAACCTTGCATGATAGGGGAAAGAAAAAGATTGACCTGTCTGCTTGATTTTTAACAATGCCTCTACAAAATCTGGGTCTCTAAACTTTAGGGTAAACGGGTCCCCTTGTGCAAGCGGTCCAAATGTATCGCGCATCTTCTGGTTTGTATGACGAACGATACCATCACCATCCAGAACGACTGAAGGTTCAGGAATTGCATTAACGAATAATTTTACTTGCGTTGCAGGCCAGCGCGATCTTTTTACTTCGCTTTTTACTGGCATGGATTCAGAAAAATGGATGGATTTACGCCCATTAAAAGCAATAACAATGCACATAATACCATATGATATCAACAAAATGGTCCGACCATCCGGCCAATGTTTTAAAAAAAACAAAAACAGGACAGCAAGCGCTATCAAAATCCAACGCGCCTCATAAAAACGCTGTAAAATAGTGGCTCGCCTTTGCGAAATATCAAAATGTTCCAGAGGTAAATCCGCCATGCCTTCAACTTCTACTTATTATAACCAACCATGAAATATGTTTGGTGACAAGCTTGACAACAGAAACACTAGAGAACACCAAAAAGATACAACTCTTACGTTACAAAATTATTTTATACAAATTGTGACAATTTTTTACATAGCCAAACTCATGTAAATTGATAATGAATCTTAGTTATATTCTTTTGTTTTCGCTCAGCTTTTCTTTTAAATGATAGTCATTTTAAAAGGCTTGCGTTATATTTAATTAATATCACCCAAAATCTTAAATAAAAAAGGCCGGCAAAGCCGACCTGAAATAATGCTCAATGGGCGTTGAACATTTCTACCATTTTAAAAGCGGTCTGGCCCACTATAATTGGGGGGCTGGGGGCTGAAAAGACCAATCATTCATGAGCCAGACCGTCTTGGGTAGTTTTAATAAAATGACTTTCAATTTCGGCATATCGAGGGCTGAATTGTGTCAAAAAAAAGGTAATTTGAAGATTTATTTACCAAGTTTTCCTGCATATAATTTTTTGAACCTTTCTAAATTTTTTAAGGCTGTTAAACTGTTTTTAACCAGATTTCTTAAATTCATGAGGAAACGTTTTGGCAGGGGAAGAAGATAAAAAAGACAATTTTTCAACCGTTGTACATTTATCAGATCAATTGACGAACAAAACGTCAAAATCAGCTCTTTCTTCTAACGGACCACAACAAAAACCTTTAGAAAAAGTAAATTTTGGTAGGCATGAACTCAATGAAATCTTAAATTTATATGGTCAGCGTGTTGCTGAAGGGGAATGGCGTGATTACGCTATGGATTTTCAAAAAGACAAGGCTGTGTTTTCCATCTTTAAACGTTCAAGTGAAATGCCACTTTACCGTATTGAAAAATATCCTAAATTATCACGCAAACAGGGGGCTTATTCTGTAATAAATAGCAATGGCCTTATTTTGAAGCGCGGCCACGATCTAAAACAGGTTTTAAAAGTATTGGCACTTAAGAAGCATCTGCGTATTGTTGATTAAAATAAGAACCTTTATTCTTCTATAGCGTAATCCTTTTAAAATGATCATCATTTTAAAAGACAAGATGAGCGAAAAAAAGGAAAAGTGCTAAAATACTTAATCACTTTAAAATGGTTTAGCTATATCAGGCTTTTTTGCATATAAACAACGTCTAACCATTGACCATGTTTAAAGCCGACTTGTTTTAATCTGCCCGCCATT
The DNA here is from genome assembly GCA_938034375.1 of uncultured Alphaproteobacteria bacterium. Lineage (GTDB taxonomy): Bacteria > Pseudomonadota > Alphaproteobacteria > Rhizobiales > JACESI01 > JACESI01. The sequence continues at coordinate 39,835 of CALHLB010000007.1, forward strand.
TGGAACCCCAATTTTTCATGTAATCTAATGGAAGCCGGCGAGTCAAGCACAGTAATTAAAGCGATCATTTGATGATAACCTCTTTCTTGAGATGCCTTGATTAACTGGCCAAGAAGCTGCCGCCCTATGCCTTGTCCCTGTGCTTGCGGCATCAAATAAATTGTATCTTCTACAGTTTTTTCATAAGCTTTTCGTGGGTGGAAAGGACCGACATAAGCATAACCAATAGTTTTTTTATTATACTTTGCAGTAAAATATGGAAAATTCTGCTCTATTAAACTTTGATATCTTTGAACCATTTCTTGCTGTGTGGGTGCTTCATATTCAAAAGAGGCAAGACCACTTAGAACATGATCACCGTAAATATCTGTTATTTCAGGCAGGTCATCAAAAATGGTGGGCGTGATTGTTAAGGACATGAAATTATTACAATTAATTTAAAAAGGCGGCTCATAGGCCGCCTTTGATTATAATATGTTTACGGTCAACACTTTCAAGATCATCTATTCTTCACGGTTTCCAAGGAATTGTAACAGGAACATGAAGAGGTTAATGAAATCAAGGTAAAGGGTTAAAGCACCCATAATGGCCTTGCGTGTCATTGTATCTGAACTATCACCTTCAAAATACATTTCCTTAATACGTTGTGTATCATAGGCGGTTAAGCCTGCAAAAATAAGAACACCAAGAACGGAAATAGCAAATTGAAGCGCACTTGAGCCAAGGAAAATATTGACAACGGAGGCAATAATAATACCGAAGAGGCCCATAATCAGGAAAGACCCGATGCCTGAAAGGTCACGTTTTGTTGTGTAACCATAAAGGCTTAGTGATGCAAAAGCCGCTGCTGTTACAAAAAATGTTTGTGCAACACTTTGTTGTGTATAGACCAACAAGATCCATGAAATAGAAACGCCAGTAACAGCTGCATACGTCCAGAAAACGAGCTGTGCTGTTGTTGTACTCATTTTGTGAATACCAAAAGACAGAACAAGCACAAAGCCTAGTGGGGCAAGCATAACAACCCATTTAAGAGGGCTTTGAAAAAGCGTGTTTGCTATTTGCGGATCATTTGACATCCATGTGAACATGCCAAAAGAGGCAAGACCTGTTAATGCCACCGCAATTGCCATATAGTTGTAAACAGACAACATGTAAGAGCGCAGGCCCTGATCAATGTCGGCGCCAGTTTGGGTGCGACCTTGAGAATAGGTGCGTCTTTCTAAATCAGCCATCGATAATACCCTTTTGTTACGATGATGAAACCATTATTTTGATGCAATCCTTATAAAACTAAAGATTAGCTTTATATGAATATGGAGAGCTTCTTTTAAAACCTCAAGGGGTTTAATACAAAAGCTTTATGAATTTTTTGTGCATTTGATTAAGTAGACATGATTTTTTATAGATTTCTTAAATAAGGCGCTGCTTTTTGGTTTAAAAGGCGCGCTGTTCCAATTAAGCCCAGGCACAGGCAGATTAAAAGAGCTGCAAAAGTTATTAGAAAAACTTCCCTAGCAAGAAAGATGAAATCGCCTTGCATAATATTTTCAACAATAAACCACGCAGCAAGTGTTCCCGTCAAGAGACCAAATATGGCTGTAACCATTCCAAGAAGACCATATTGAATAAGATAGGCCGATAAAAGCTGGAAACGAGTTGCTCCCAAAGTTTTTAAAATAACAGCCTCTCGCATTTGGCTTTGATGGTTGGCAGCCAAAGTACCAATTAGTACCAGAATAATTGATAAAAGCGTCACAGAGGCGGCCAGTCTGATGGCAAGGCCTAATTGTCCAATAATGCTACTTACCTGCTCCAGCGCTTCTTTTACGCGAACGGCAGTAATTGTAGGGAAAAGGGTACTGATCTTTGATAGAATTTGAAGTTCTTCCGCAACCGTTTTCTCCCCTTCAAAACGCAATGTTGCAAGATGTGTATGGGGGGCGCCTTGAAACGTATTTGGTGAAAAAACCATAACAAAATTAATGGCTAAAGATTGCCATTCCAGTTTTCTAGTATTGGCTAATTGAGCCTCTATTACACGGCCAAGAACATTGACTTTGATTAAATCGCCAATTTTCAGGCCAAAATGGCGGGCAATCTCTTCATCAAAAGAAACAAGCGGGGGCCCGTTATAATTTTCAGGCCACCATGTACCTTATGCAAGGCTGGAGTTTTCTGGTAACTTTTTAGAGTAGGTGATGCCTCTATCGCCACGTAAAGCCCATTGGCTTTCGCTTGGGACACTTATTTCTTCTGGTTTTTTACCTGCAATTTCAACAAAAAAACCACGCAGCATAGGTACTTGTTCCAGCCTTCCATCGGGTGTTTTTTCATGAATAGCCTGTTTAAATGCGTTAAGCTGATGGTTTTGTATATCAACAAAGAAGAAACTAGGGGCCTCTTTTGCGATACTGGATGTTAGGCGGTTCCGCAAATTTCCGTCAATCAGGGCAATGGTGATCAGCAATGTTAAGCCAAGGCCGAGCGAAAGAATGACAGAGGGGGTAATGGCACCAGGGCGATAAATATTGCCAAGCGCCAAGCGCCATTGTGGAGATGGTAAGGCAGGCAGAAGTTTGCAAAGAGCCATAACAAGCGATGAAACAAGTCGCAATGTGGCAAAACTGAAAAGACTGCCAAGAATAAAATAACCAGCTATTTGAGGGTTTTTTGCTAAAAGAATGATAAGACTTGATAAGCTAACGAGCAGACAAATTAACGCGATGAAAAACCTTAAAGGCGGCCATTTACGCCCTTCTTGCAGGCCACGAAATAAGCTGGCGGGTTTTGTGCTGTGCGCTTTTGCCAAAGGCCAAAGAGCGAAAGAAAGACTGATTAAATACCCATAAAGCGCAGCCAATAGAAATGTTTCCGGTTTTGGCGTAATATCAAGCGCTACAGGCAAGAAGTCTTTTAGAAAAAAATTGGCTATGATTGGAATGAAAGCCCCAACAATAAGACCCAGAATAATAGCTATTGTTGAGAGTATGAGAATTTGCACCAAATATAAAATAAATACAAACCGGGAAGAGGCGCCAATACTTTTTAAAACCGCAATATCAGTGCGTTTTTTATCCATATAGTTTTTAGTAGCATTGGCAACGCCAAGTCCACCGATTAAAAGAGCCGTTAATCCGACAAGTGTAAGAAAATCAGCAAACCGTTGAATATTGCTGGAAAGACCAGGTGAAGCATTATCGCGCACTCTTATACGCCATCCAGCATCAGGAAGTACTTTCTGCGTTTCTTCTTGAATAGCTTTGGGTAACTTATTGTTAAGTCCTATTTTATAATGCCAGCGTATTAAGCTACCTGGTTGAACAAGGCCAGAAGCCTCTAGCGCTTCTAATGATACCATCAGACGTGGACCAAATTCTATGGCGCTGGAAAGTCTATCTGGTTCTTTATGAATGATATCACTGATTTTCACATTTATGGAACCAAGTTTAATCGTATCACCAATTTCAAGGTTCAAACGAGCAAGCAGCTCTGCTTCTGCTATGCCGCGATAAAAAGTTGGCGACAATTTTCCCAGATTGGCGCTCAGCGCCTGTTTTGACTTTAATTCTAATGCACCATAAAGCGGATAAAGCGTATCAACGCCTTTTAATTCAACCAATGTCTGGTTTTGCAGGTTTTCACTTTCTGGTACGCGTGCCATGGTCCGCATGGTTGCGCTTGTACTTACTGTGCCGAGGGTTGTTAAATGATTAAATTCTTTCTCATTCGCTTGCCGATGGACAAGAGAAAAACGAATGTCGCCGCCTAAGATGGTTTGACCTTCTTTTGCCATTGTATCAACTAATGCAAATGATAGGCCATTAACACCAGCAATTGCTGCAACCCCTAGGGCAAGGCAAGCAAGTAAAACAAAAAAGCCCTGAAAACCCGCTCGCATTTCACGAACAGCAAAGAAAAATCCGGTTTTAATCTCTGTAAAAAACGAAATATTCTTCATGGGCCTATCCGTTCTAAACGTTTTTTATATAGCGTAATCCTTTTAAAATGATCCTCATTTTAAAAGAAAAGATGAGCGCAAACAAAAAGATATAGCTAAAATATTTTAGCATTTTAAAATGGTTTAGCTATATCTGAAAGCGATAACAGCGTTGTCATTGTCTTTCGACCTTGCCTTGTTGTATCTGCGTTTTTTATGATACGGCCATTTTTTATTTCAATTGTCTCATTGCACTTTTTTGCAAGCCCAATATCATGAGTTACAAGAAGAAGGGTCATACCCCTTTGTTCCTGCAATGAAAAAAGCAGATTTGAAATATCGTTTCCTGTCTTTTCATCCAGATTACCTGTTGGCTCGTCTGCGATAAGCAAATCCGGCTTTGCAACAAGAGCGCGGGCAATGGCAACGCGCTGTTGCTCACCCCCTGATAGGGCTGAAGGATAATGATGGAACCTTTCTCCAAGGCCAACGGCTTTTAATTCTTCTTCAGCTTGCCGGAAGGCTTTCTTATAGCCTGTCAGCTCCAACGGAACGGCAACATTTTCCAAAGCTGTCATATTGGGTAAAAGCTGAAAAGACTGAAAAACAATGCCAATATGATTACCTCGGAAGCCGGCAAGGCCATCTTCATCCAGTTTTGTTAAATCATGATTGGCAACATTGATTTTACCCCTGTCAGCTTTTTCCAACCCGCTTAAAACCATTAAAAGCGTGGATTTTCCAGCTCCAGAGGGTCCAATAAGAGAGACCGATTTTCCTTTATTTATGACAAGATTAATACCCTTAAGGATATGGACACGAGCTGCCCCTGCACCAAGGGAAAGATGCACATCCGTTAGTTTAATTAAAGGATTTTTAAAAGAAGAAGTCACAATGACAATGTTCCTGTTTTAAATATAAGGTAAATAGATTTATATAAGGACTAGTTTTATCATATGGGTTCCAATTCATGACTTGCCATTCCCTACGTCTTATTTTTTTTCTATTTACATTTTTAATAACAAAGCCTTTATTGGCAGAACCCTTTAAAATCATTGCTTTTGGCGATAGTTTGACGGCCGGCTTTGGTTTATCACAAAATCAGGCTTTTACATATCAATTGGAAAAAGCGCTTCAAGATAAAGGGAAAAATATCAGGATAATTAATGCTGGCGTTTCTGGTGACACCACAAGTGGCGGGCTTTCGCGTCTTGAATGGACACTTTCTGAAAAAGCCGATGCCATTATAGTAGAATTGGGAGCCAATGACATGTTGCGCGGTACCAGTCCTTCTGCAACAAAGAAAAACCTTGATATGATTTTGGAAAAATTGAAGGGACACGCGATAAAGGTTCTGCTTGTTGGCATGAAAGCGGCTCCTAATTTAGGGCAAGCTTATGGCAAAGAGTTTAATGCGCTTTATCCTGCGCTTGCAGCAAAACATGATGTTTTGTTTTATCCGTTTTTCCTTGAGGGGGTAGCGGGAAATCCTAGCCTCAATCAGGCTGATGGTATTCACCCAAATGAAAAAGGAATTTCTGTTATCGTTGACAATATTTTGCCTTTTGTTGAGAAATTAATGGCCCGATAAATTACCAAAAACTTTGCGGGTCTATGTCGATGGAAAGTTTTGTTTGCCCCTTTGGCTTTTGGCAGTTTGAAAGCCAGTTTTCAATATAAGACTGGATATTTATGTTTTTGGGTGCTCGAATTAAAAGTCGCATCCGATAGAGCCCGCGTAAAGTAGCAAGCGGGGCTTCTGATGGACCGAGTATCATAAGCCGGTTATCGGGGGGCGCGTTTTGCCGTAAATGTTGGCCGTAACTGATGGCTTCATGCTTTCCCTTTGCAGAAATAATAAAGGAAACGAGTCGTGTATAGGGAGGTAAATCGGCATCTTTACGCGCTTTTGCCTCTGCCTTATAAAATTCATTGCGATTGCCTGCTAAAAGCGCTTTTATAACAGCATGTTCAGGGCAATAAGATTGAAGGTAAGCTTTTGATTTGCCCCCAGCGCGTCCTGCTCTTCCAGTTACTTGCGATAAAAGTTGAAAAGTGCGCTCTGCCGCGCGCATATCCCCCTGTGACAGACCTAAATCAGCGTCAACAACGCCAACAAAAGCAAGGTTTGGAAAGTTATGGCCTTTGGCAACCAATTGGGTGCCAATAATAATATCAGCCTCCCCTCTTTCGACTAAAGCGAGTTCTTCCTTAAGCTTTTGAGCTGTTGAAAACATGTCGGAGGATAAAATAAGGTTTCTCGCTTCTGGAAAGCGTTCTTGGACTTCCTCATAAATACGTTCCACGCCTGGCCCACAGGCAATAAGGCTTTCTGTGCTTTCGCAATTGGGGCATTGATTTGTTTTTTTCAGGCTAAGTCCACAATGATGGCACTCTAATGTGTTTTGAAAGCGATGTTCTACCAGCCATGAAGCACAATTGGGGCATTGAAAGCGATAGCCACACTGGCGGCATAAGGTAAGGGGTGCATAGCCACGACGATTGAGAAAAAGCAGGCTTTGTTTGCCTTCTTCAAGAGTTTCTTTAAGGGCTTCTACTAATTGAGGCGCAAGCCACTTTTCTTTTTCAGGTCCGCTTTCCCGCATGTTGATGACTTTTAATGCCGGCAGTTCTGAACTATCAATTCGAGAAGGAAGATGAACCGAGTGATAACGCCCTTCCTCAACATTGATAAAGGTTTCAAGGCTTGGAGTGGCAGAGGCTAGAATAACTGGAAAATTGCCACAATGGCCACGTACAACCGCCATATCACGGGCATGATAATAAATGCGCTCTTCTTGCTTATAGGCCATGTCATGTTCTTCATCAACTATGACGAGCCCTAAATTCTGAAAAGGTAGAAAAAGAGCAGACCGCGCACCAACGATAACCCGCGCTTCACCAGAAATCACAGCCTGCCAGGCTCTTTTGCGGCGTTTATCAGCCATATCTGAATGCCACTCTAATGGGCGGGTGCCAAAGCGGGTTTTAAATCTATCGAGGAAAGCGGCAGTAAGTGAAATTTCAGGAACAAGAATAAGGACTTGAACATTTTTCCGCAAAGCTTCCGCAATTGCTTCAAAATAGACTTCCGTCTTGCCAGAACCTGTTACCCCATCGATTAAAGTGACAGAAAATCCGCCATTTTCAACCGTTTTCTTTAAGTTTTCAGCCGCTTTTTCCTGGGCTTTGAAAAGAGGTCTGGTGCTAAAATCAGGGTTCGGTTTTTGCACGAAAGGAAGGGGCGGTAGAGAAATTTTTCCAAGGACGCCGACCTTGACCAAACCATCAAGAACACTCTTTGATACATGTGTTTTCTTTAATATTTCAGATTGTGGTAATTTTTCAAAATTCTTAAACAGTTCCAAAACTTTAAGTCTTGCTTCTGTTTGTTTTTCAAGAGGCTTTCCCGTTCTTTGATATCCAGTTAAAGGCGGTTGTTTTTCAAGGTTTCCGGCACCCCTTAAAGCCATTTTGGCTGTTAGGCCGGCTGCTGTCATTGTATAGCGGCTTACCCATTTTAAAAAAGAAAGCATATCAGGTTTGAGAGGGGGGAAGGGCAGTACTTTCTCAATGGATTTCAGTTTTTTTAAGTCGGGGCATTGCGATGGTTTATCATCAACCACAAGCCCCAATACTTTTCGCGGGCCTAAAGGCACTTCCACAATGCTTCCGATAGATACAGATTCGTGTTCCAGAACGCGGTAAGAATAGGCAGGAATACCTGGAACAGGCACCAAAACAGACAGAATAGAAGCGTTTAATTCTACTCGTTCTTGTTCTTTGACCTCTTCATTTACTTCATCAAAATGAAAGACATTTTCTTCTTGCTCAAATCCTTCCAAAAGTGCCGTGAGACCTTTTTTATTATTTGTTGAATTTTGTGTTTTTTTATCTGTCATGAAAAAGGATGGATATGTTGGAGCGATTCTTTATAAACAATAGCAAAAGCCGGGTGCAATTTTATATTTTTTCCGTTATTGAGTGGATAAACTCAAGTAGCCAGACAATAGTTCAGATAAGGATAATGATACCATGAAATTTTTTGTTGATACTGCCGATATTAATGAAATTCGCACATTAGCAGAAACCGGCCTTCTGGATGGGGTGACAACAAACCCGTCTCTTATCCTCAAATCTGGTCGTGATATCAAGGAAGTTTTGGCAGAAATTTGTGATGCCGTATCCGGCCCTGTTTCGGGTGAAGTGGTGGCAATGGAAGCTTCAGCCATGATTGCAGAGGGTAAGAAACTGGCTGAAATTGCCGATAATATCTGCATCAAACTTCCCCTCACCATGGATGGGTTGAAAGCGTGTAAAGCGCTAACATCTGAAGGGTATAAAAGCAACGTCACCTTGTGCTTTTCAGCCAATCAGGCGCTTTTGGCCGCGAAAGCAGGGGCGACCTTTATCTCGCCATTTATCGGACGTTTGGATGACATGGCAATCGATGGTATGGAGCTGATTGAGGATATCCGCACCATTTATGATAATTACGGCTTTAAAACAGAAATTTTAGCCGCCTCCATCCGCACAGTTAACCACGTGAAAGAAGCAGCTCTAGCCGGTGCAGATGTGGCGACTATTCCACCTTCAACGCTGAAGGCGCTGGTTAAGCATCCTTTGACGGATAAAGGATTGGAAGCGTTTATGGCAGATTGGGAAAAGACCGGGCAGAAGATTGTTTGAGAGGATTTGAGATAATCTATCAATCATCTTTCATTGATTGTTCTTGAGCGATAAGTCTTTGTTCTTCCTTATATTTTTCGTAATGTACTTTAACATGTTTATCCGCATCCGACTTGGAAATTTTTCCAAGGTCTTTTAATAAGGGGCGTTCATTATTGCGTATAAACTGATCGAGTTTTTCTTTTGCATCACTCATAAGAACAAGTCTTTGCAGCTCGGTTTCTTGCTCAAAATAATCCAGCAGCATTCCTGTAAATCTATTTAAGTCCTTGATTTCTAACTCTCCAAGAAAATTCTTGGCAGTTAATGTGTCTTTTTGAGTTGGACGATCTCCCGACCATGAGGTCAGCCCCATATTCAATGCCCTATAATCCGCACGTTCCTTGCGAATTTCTGCACCTGTCATACCTGTTACGGCATAATGGAGCTTGTTTTGTAATGTGGCGAAAAACGAACCCTTTTCTCTTTCATTTAAATCAGCATAGTCTTGACATAGAGTACAAATTCTACGGACTTCTTTATGGACATTGGTTTCTGATGCCCGTATATCGCGGATAATTTCGCGGAGTTCTCGAAGATGGTCGTGATTTTCAGGGTCTTTAAGCTTTTCGGCATCTACGACAAAACCTTTTGTGGCAAATTGGACAAGTTTCTGTGTTGCCCATTTTCTAACCAATGTTCCCTGTTTGGATGAAACGCGATAACCAACGGAAATTATTATATCCAGATTATAAAGGGTAACACTTCTTGAAACCCTACGGTTTCCTTCATTTCGAACTAGTAAGGATTCCTTACTAGTTGCCTTTTTTTTTAATTCGTTCTCAGAATAAATATTAGTTAAATGCATGACTATGTTGGGACGTGTTACCCCATAAAGGTCAGCTATTTGAGATTGCGTCATCCATAGATCGTTACCTTCATATTGGAGTTGTACTTCGACACCATTTTGTGTGCTATAGACTAAAAATCGATCTCCCGTTTCACCATCTTCAGTTAAACGAACAGGTTTCATTTTATTATCTTCGATAGGCTTGGTGACTCTATCTTGATCATCATTTGATAACCACTCAAGAGTTTCGTTTAAATCAGGTTTGGTTTTAGATAGATTGTTTTTATTGCTCATAAATAAATCCCTGACAGGTATGATGTTTTTGAAAAGTTTGTACTCAGGACAAAATGATTTTAATGGTTTGAAAAATGAAAAAAGGGCAACTTATGTTGCCCTTTGTAATATTAGTAGGGTCTAGCTTCAGGAAAACGTTCGCCACTTATTACTTCATTTACTCTAGCTGAGTTTATATCCAAAGCTGCAGCAATTCTATTTTTAAAATGACCTGCAAGATATAGTTCCCAAATTTTACACGCAACTTCAAAAGTTATTTTACGTGAAGGCTTTTTAGGGTTTTTGGGTAAAATAGACCAATTTATCATCTTAATTTCTCCGACGAGATAATAGAATGAACCGGATTGACTTTAATGATCTTTTGCATGTATATTTGTGCTGAAGATCTTCAAATTCTCCAGTTCATTCTGGTTACATTTAACGTTGATGTGGTTGCACCCACATCAACGTTTTTTAATTTAATGATTCCTATTTTGAGAGTCGAATCTTTTTTGTTTTAATTTCATTAAAAAATCTATATTTTGCCTCTTGATAGACAAAATATACTAAATACGGTCTTTTTCGCCTGATTTTTCGGAGCTTTATCCCCAAAGTTTAAAATTTATACGTAAGGCTGAATAAAGCGCTGATTCGTTTTTCAAAGCGCGCAGTTCACAAATAAAAAAGCGGCTTTGAAAGCCGCTTTAAAATCTTACTTCCCAGCCCTTTCAGCCGCATCCAGTGCGGCTTTAAAATCTTCAATCAAATCATCCGCTGATTCCAAGCCAACTGATAATCTCACCATGCCGTCGGTAATGCCCAGTTCTGCGCGGTCTTCTTCCGTCAACCTTTGGTGGGTGGTTGTTGCGGGGTGGGTGACGAGGCTTTTTGCGTCGCCCAGATTGTTTGAGATTTTGGCAATCGTCAGACTGTTGCAGAAGGCGAAGGCTGCTTTTTTTCCGCCTTTCAGGTCGAATGCCAGCATGTTTGAACCCGCTTTCATCTGTTTTTTGATGAGGTTACGTTGCGGGTGGTCATCGGAGCCTGCGTAAATCAGTTTTACCAGAGCGGGATGATTTTTCAGGGCCTCATAGGTTTTACCTGCACTATCTGTTTGACGTTCAACGCGCAAAGGCAAAGTTTCCAAGCCTTTTAGAAGTACCCATGCATTAAACGGGCTCATGCTGGGGCCTGTATGTTTGTTATAGGCGAAAACATCATCAATATAGTCCTGATCGCCTAAAATAATACCGCCCAAACAGCGTCCCTGACCATCAATATGTTTGGTAGCAGAATAAACCACAACATCGGCGCCTAAATCGCGTGGGCGCTGCCACATGGGCGTTGCAAAAACATTGTCAATAATAACTTTAGCGCCAACGGCATGGGCAAGTTTTGCAACGGTTTCAATATCAATAATATCAAGTGTCGGGTTTGTGGGGGATTCAAAAAAGCAGGCTTTGGTGTTAGGCCTGATTGCTTTTTCCCATTCTTCGTTTTTTGTACCATCAATCAGCGTTGTTTCAATGCCGAAACGGGGGCAAAGTTCTTCAACAATATAAAGGCAGGAGCCGAAAAGCGCTTTGGCTGCAACCACATGGTCACCAGTTTTTAAAAAACTCATGAGGGAGGAATGAACAGCCGCCATGCCACTGGAAGTTGCCATGGCGGCCTCGGTGCCTTCCAACGTGCACATACGCTCTTCAAACATAGCAACAGTAGGGTTTGCATAACGCGAATAGACAAAGCCATCATCATCACCCTTAAAGCGGGCTTCAGCGGCTTCTGCATTTTCATAAACAAAGCCTTGTGTTAGATAAAGCGCTTCACTCGTTTCGCCAAATTGCGAGCGCACTGTACCGCCATGAACCAAATTCGTGGCAAGGTCATAATTATTATTCTTTGAATCTGAATTGCTCATTTTAAAACCCTCAATAAAAAACCCGACCAAAAAGGTGGTCGGGTTACCCGTTCCAACCTTTTAGCTGTTTGTTTTACGTGGCCGCAAGCTGGTCGCCCAAATCACCACGGGATAAGCTTTTAAATACGTCACTTTCAGCTTGGCGTCAATTCTTCCCTTTTGATAAGATGCTCTATAAAAGAAATAAAATTCGTAAGATATATCAGGAAAAAAAGCATGAACGGTATTTTGGCATCCCATCAAATAGAAGCGCTTGTGCGTGACCATGCCATTATGCTTGAAGATGATCTAGTACCTGATCAAATTCAGCCTGCCAGTTTGGATTTAAGGTTGGGCGACAGGGCTTACCGTGTTCGGGCAAGTTTTTTGCCAGGCCCTGAACGGCGCGTGCAAGACCGCTTAAAAGGCGTGCAATTGCATGAAATAGATTTAAGCGCTGGCGCAGTACTGGAGGTGGGTTGTGTTTATATTATTCCGCTTCTTGAAAATTTGGCCTTACCAGGAGAGCTTTCAGCTTCTGCCAATCCTAAAAGCTCCACTGGCCGACTGGATGTTTTTACGCGTGTTATAACAGATAATGCGCGCGAATTTGATCAAGTACCGAACGGATATCATGGACCCTTATATATGGAGGTATCACCACGGACATTTCCCATTATTGTGCGGAAAGGATCCCGTCTTAGTCAAATCCGGTTTCGCAAGGGAAGTTCAATTTTAAGTGATTCAGCCCTTGAGGATTTACATGTAAAAGAAACCCTAGTTACCTCACACGATCCTTATATTGCTCATGGTATTTCTCTTTCAATTGACCTAAAAGGCAGTGAAGATGGGCTTGTCGGTTATCGGGGTAAACGCCATACGGGTGTTATTGATGTGGATTTGAAGGCCCAACAGGATGCTGAAAACTTTTGGGAACCAATTTATGCTAAGGGTTCCGGCCCTGAAACTGGGTCTATTATTTTAGATCCAGACCAGTTTTATATTCTGGTTTCCAATGAAGCAGTGCATGTGCCACCAAATTATGCAGCGGAAATGGTGCCTTTTGATCCTTTAGTTGGTGAATTTCGGGTCCATTATGCTGGTTTTTTCGACCCTGGTTTTGGCCATTCTTCAGCCGGCGGTAAGGGAAGCCGCGCGGTGCTGGAAGTTCGCAGCCATGAAGTTCCCTTTATTTTGGAACATGGGCAAACAATTGGACGGCTTGTTTATGAAAAGATGTTAGAGCGCCCTAAAACACTTTATGGTGAAATTGCTACATCAAACTATCAGGGGCAGGGACTTAAATTATCTAAGCACTTTAAATCTTAAAATGATAAAAGGCATCCCTATTGGAGATGCCTTTTATGAAATGGTTTAGTTTTAAGCTTCATCTGCTGGTAGGGCGTTTAACAGACCGTAGCGTTCTTCGCCAATTTTTTTCAGAAGCTCCAATTGAGTTTCAAGAAAATCAGTATGACCTTCCTCATCGGTTATCAATTCTTCAAAAATTGCCATTGTTGCATAGTCACCCTCTTCACGGCAAACTTCACGTGATTTTTTGTAAGATTCCAGTGCATCCAGTTCTCCGGCAAGGTCGGCTTCCAGCACTTCTTTCACAGTACGCCCAATTCTTAAAGGTGCTACTGTTTGCAGGTTGGGATGGCCTTCCAAAAAGATAATGCGTTCAACAATTTTATCAGCGTGAACCATTTCCTCCAGAGATTCTTCTTTTTCTTTTTTGGCCAGTTTACCAAATCCCCAATCATCCAATAGACGATAATGAAGCCAGTATTGATTGATTGCTCCAAGCTCTAAATGAAGCGCTTCATTTAGACGTTCTATTACTTTTTCACTGCCTTTCATGGGGCGCCCTTTCTAAAGTATTATTATGATTTGTTATTATATAATTAGAATTATTCTAATGTAAAGAGTAGTTTAGAATTATTCTAAACTAATATAATTTATGCAACATTTCTTCTTTTTTGGCGCATAAGACGTCTGGCTGTAATGCAGGATTGATGCTTTTCGTTAATACGGTCAACGAGGGAAATTATTTCAGCCTTCGGTGTGTTATGTTTTTGATGATAGGTTTCCACTGTTTTAACGATAATTTTGACAACGTTAGGAAGGCAACCGCAACATTTCCCTTTTTTTTCAAGCGCGTGGTAAACTTGTAGGGGTACAATAAGTTGCCATGGGTCTTCTTTTAAAAAACCTGTGATGACATCTTCAATTTCTTCAACTGAAATACGGTTGCAATGACAAATAATCATGACGGCCTGCCTGATCGTTCTTTTTGTGACAGATAATACTGCCTTTAATAAGAGTCAAGAAGTTAAGTTTATGACATATAGCTAAACCACATTAAAATGATTAAGTATTTTAGCTATATTCCTTT
>CALHLB010000008.1 GCA_938034375.1 uncultured Alphaproteobacteria bacterium
CCTCATTTTAAAAGAAAAGATGAGCGAAAACAAAGGAATATAGTTAAAATACTTAATCATTTTAAAGTGGTTTAGCTATAAAAGCCATCAGCCAGGATAAGAATAGTTTAAAAAGCCGTTATCATGCTTTTGATAGGTTCAAAAGAACGCCGGTGTAAGGGGCAGGGGCCTTTTTCTTGTATCATTTGACGGTGAATTGCCGTTCCATACCCTTTATGTCGATCGAAACCATAGTCGGGGTAATGCTGAGCTGCCTCCCGCATCATATTGTCGCGAGTAACTTTCGCAATGATTGAGGCTGCTGCAATGCTTTCAGACCGACTATCCCCTTTAATAAGAGCGTGTGCAGGGCAGGGCAAGCCTTCAGGAATATCCCGCCCGTCAATTAAAGCAAAATCAGTCTGCTTTGGTAAAGAATGTGTCGCGCGCAGCATTGCTAATAATGTGGCTTGCCTAATATTTAATTTGTCTATGGTCGCTGCAGAAAGGCTAGCAACGCTTATAATGGCGCTCTTTGAAATATCATCAAAAAGTCGTTCACGCTTTTTTTGAGATATTTTTTTGGAATCATTAAGCCCAGGCGGAATATTTTCGGGGTCAAGAATAACAGCTGCAGCCACAACAGGACCCGCCAAGGGGCCACGACCAACTTCGTCAACACCACAAATGAGTTTGAAGCCCTTGTTAATAAGGGAGCTTTCTACATCAAAAGTAGGAGATGGTGTTTTTTTTGCTATCATGAAATAAAAATATAAAAGAGATCGACTAAGAGCAAGATGAAAAAACAGACCGGATGATTTTTAAAGTCATCCGGTCTGTTCTCACCACGTGACCGATAGGCCATTTCATTTCATTTTACGGGGTAGGTTATGAAATGCGGGGTTGGGTGAGAAGTCAAAATAATGATAATTGCTTCATTGCCTGCTCGGGCGGCGTGAAAAGATCAGTGCGTAAAGCATCTTGACGCCCTTTCATGCCCAGCTTTTTGGTTGCAAGACGCATTCTTTGTGTAATTTGATGTGCATAAGCCCCTGTTCCACGCATTCGTTGACCCCAAGCAACATCATAATCTTTCCCGTTTCGCATTGACCGCAACAATGAAAGAACATGGCGATAACGGTCTGGATAATGGTCAAGCAGCCATTGTTTGAAAATAATAGATACCTCTAGTGGTAAACGTAATAAAACATAACCTGCGTGAAGCGCGCCATGATGAAAAGATTCTTCAAGAATGTTTTCAATTTCATGATCGTTCAGTGCTGGAATAATGGGTGCTATCATGACTGAAGTTGAAATGCCGGCCTCACTTAGTATTTTAATTGCTTCAAGGCGTTTTGCAGGGATAGAAGCACGTGGCTCCATTGCCCGTGAAAGCGTATTCTCTAATGTTGTTACAGAGAGGGCCACACGGACCAAGCTACGTTTTGCCAGTGATGATAATATATCTATGTCGCGCACAATTGAGGCAGATTTTGTAACAATTCCAACAGGGTGATGACAATCACTAAGGACTTGCAAAATATCTCGTGTAAGATTTAAGCGTTTCTCAATAGGTTGATAGGGGTCTGTGTTTGTACCAAGAGCAATTGTTCGTGGTTTATAAGAAGGTGCTGATAGCTCCTTGACTAAAAGTTTTGCAGCATCCGGTTTTGCAAAAAGCTTTGTTTCAAAATCAAGTCCAGCAGAAAGCCCCATATAAGTATGGCTGGGCCTAGCAAAACAATAAGAACAGCCATGTTCACAACCGCGATAAACATTAATTGAACGGTCAAAAGAAATATCAGGCGATTGATTGCGAGTAATAATGGTTTTAGCCTGCTCAAATTGCACATTGGTCTTAATTGGAGCAAGGTCATCATTATCCCAACCATCATCAATTAGAATGCGTTTTTCTTCCTCGAACCGACCTGTTTGATTGCTTATTGCTCCCCGTCCACGGCGTTGGGGCGTGGGGATCACATTTTGCCTAAGAGCTATTGGTTTGGGTTTTAAGTTACCCCACTCTTCTTCGTGTTCAGGAAAATTTGCTACGTTATCCATTTTATGCGCTCCAACCCCTGTTATGATTCAAAGTTATACCATAAGAATAGGAACAAATAAAGAACAAAAAGTGGACTATTTATTCTTTTGAAGTTTTCCTCGTTTCAAATGTTCATCCAATCGGGGCATTATTTCCACAAAATTACAGGGTCTATATTGATAGTTTAATTGGTTTTGTAAAATATTATCCCAGCCATCTTTGCAGGCACCAGTTGAACCTGGCAGGCAGAAAATAAAAGTAGTGCCAATTAAGCCGGCAGTTGCTCGTGACTGAATGGTTGAAGTGCCAATTTTAGTAGCAGAAATTTGATGAAAAAGAATTGAAAACCCGTCCATTTTTTTGTCAAAAAGGGGTTCAATAGCGTCTGGTGTTACATCGCGACCGGTAAAGCCAGTTCCTCCAGTTGTCAGAACAACATCAATTTTTTCGTCTGCGGCCCATAGTTTTATTTGTTGGCGTATGATTTCGACATTATCTTTAACAAGGGCGCGATCAATAAGTTTATGCCCAGCTTGTTGAATACGATTACATAAAACATCGCCAGAACGGTCATCTTCTAATGTGCGTGTATCAGAAACGGTTAAAACCGCAATGCCAATGGCAATAAAAGGGCGGCTATCATCTATTTTTGACATGGTTTCTCCTGTTTGGCGCGGGGTTATCATAATTGTCATTAATTTGTCATATCGCTCTTTTACGTCATGCGTCACTTTGTAGCGTTTGATGAAGGGTAGGGCAATGACAACTTTAACGCAAAAGCTGATTGCTGAAACGGTGGGAACGGCTTTTCTACTTGCAACGGTTATTGGCTCTGGCATCATGGCAGAGCAATTATCTGGTGGAAATGTGGCGCTTGCACTTTTAGGCAATACAATCCCAACAGGCGCGATTTTATATGTTTTAATTACAATATTTGGCCCTGTTTCAGGTGCTCATTTCAACCCCGCAGTTACGCTAACTTTCCGTTTTTTAGGCAAGCTTCATAATCGTGATGCATTCCTGTTCATATTGGCTCAGATTATTGGCGGTCTTTCTGGTATGTTGATTGCCCATTTTATGTTTGAGTTAGACCTGTTGCAATTTTCACAGAAAAGTCGAACAGGTGTGGCCCAATGGGGGGCGGAAGTGATTGCTACGTTAGGACTCGTTCTTACAATTTTTGGAACAATAAAATCTCGCATAGAGGCTGTGCCAGCTGCTGTCGGGCTTTACATAACAGCGGCCTATTGGTTTACCGCCTCAACTTCCTTTGCAAATCCGGCAGTAACAATTGCTCGCTCATTCACTAATACTTTTGCAGGAATAAGTCCTGCCCATATGCCATGGTTCATCATAGCGCAATTGGTTGGTATCGTTGTGGCTTTAGCAATTATTAAAAGGTTAGATTGGGAATAGGGCAAGGCGTCCATATGCCCAAAATCGTCATGCAACAATAACTAATTTCCAATATAGAATATAGGTATTTTATGAGACGCCTATCGGACGCGTGATTATATGGTCCTCTTCGGTTTCGTTATGTTCTTGTTGTGCTGAGATGAAGCAAATTGTTGTGTTGTCCTGATGAGGCGTATTTTTATTCTCTATTTCCTGCAAAAGTGCTTTAACGATAGAATTAGCGCCATTTTCTGCTTCTTTTAATGTTAGGTCAAGAGTTTCAATATCATCACTTGCAAGTATTAAGTATTCATCCTTAGAAAGTTCGGGCTGGTGTCTACTCAAGTTAAACTTTCGAATAGGGTCACCTGTTAATGCGGAAGTTAGAACATGCCTTGAGGAAGATTGTGCCTCTTCTTCTGCTGTAATCTCACCAGCGTGTACAGCAGCATTAAGATGTTCCACCATTGAGTTTTCGTCCAGCATGGCATAGTAGTTTTTCTCAGCTTCCACTGGCGGGATATTCCCGATTGGCTCCAATAGTCGTTTGTTGTTAAACCAGTCCACCCATTCCAGCGTTGCAAATTCCACTGCCTCGAAAGAGC
>CALHLB010000009.1 GCA_938034375.1 uncultured Alphaproteobacteria bacterium
CTTACCACGAACAATACCGTTTTTGGTGCGGACGGTGCTCCGACATTTGGGACAACTCATAAAATAGCATAACAAATCTATTTATAAGCACCAAGTCCAATTTTTTTATTACAAGTTATATATTTTTTAGCCTTACTTTAAATGTTTTTACTAATGAACCATGGTCTTTTGAAAAACACTCGCAGCCTTCTCGTTATGAGTTGACGATAGAGGAGCTTTTTGCTTTTAAAATAGCTTTAGACAATATTAGTGATCATAAATCTCCTTTACAACAACTGAATCATATTCTTCCAGAAATTTAAACCAATTTAATAGATCATGAGCCTAAAACGTTACCCTGAATATCTGGCCGCTTTTGATGAGCGCGACCAAGTTAAACAGTGGCGCCGTCATATAGCCAGTAATCCTAAAGTACAGGGAGATACGTGCCTTTATGATGTTATTCAATATGAACTTGAAGAGATAATTTATCTCCTGAAATTGGAGAAGAATTTATGTTTTGTGGCCATTATTCAAGAGAGCCAGAAAATAGGACGGAAGCGCGCGCAAAGCATTTGATTGATGAAGTTATTAGTTATGCCCATTTTGATTCCAAAAAGGCATTGAAGGCTTATAAAAATCTATTTTTTCATTATAATTTCATAGAAAAACCTGATGAACTAAAATATTATTTTGCTCGATTGGAAGATAATATAAACCCTTCAGAAGATACGAAAGATGATTTGAAGACTTATAGCCAGTTTATTACAAAGAAAACCATCGAACGTATTGAAGTTGCTGCAACTGCAAAAAACTATCAGGCTATTTTGGAAATATTACATGCTTGTGATCTCAAGGATAAAAAACGGGTGCAGAAACTTTATAAGGATCATCCTTTAAGTAGTGGTGAATGATTTTGTATAGTCTAAAATTGAGAAATACTTCTATTTGCTTCAAGCGCTAATGTTCAAGACACGTGATACCTTTAAAAAAAAAATTGCAAAGAGCGCCATGCGTTAAATTTATCGTAAGTTATCAGGAGAGGATTTCCTTTTTGGCGATAATATTTACCAAGCGTTTGATCGATGAAGTTCTTATACTCATTCGTATCAGAACAAGGCAGGCTTTTTTTCGAATCAGTCAATCCCTAAGGGTTTATAAAATGTTTTTTATCTTACGGTTTTTTACTTGGATATAGCGAAAAGACAGATTATTTCGACTTGCTGAGGGTGTGTTGAAAGTTAATTCTGCTTTGGTGGTTTTTTGCTCCTTATGAATTTTCAAGGGATTCACGAAGATTCGCCTATAATATAAAGGGTGGCATATTATTAAAAATAGAAAAAATACCAGAAATTTTAAGATAAACTATAACTCAATAACCGCAGAAAACCGCGTTATTAAATAAATTTAAATCTTCTCTTGACGAAAAAGAATCTTAGGCGTATGTATCGCTCCACAGTCGAACAGGCAGTAAGTTAGGTCATTCAAAGCAGCCATTGCAGTGAAGTATCCAGCTTAAACGGTGTTCGTGAAAATGATGTAAACCAAAGATGCAAGATCAAATATGATCCTCTGCTTCAATGAGCGCTTGATAGATAGGTTGAGCGCATATGCCATTTTATAAGAAGTGGTTTGTGCGCCCCCATTTTTCAAGTGCTATGTTATGTTTGAGAATTGAAAGGGCTGATATGCCGACGATTAACCAGTTGGTACGTAAACCACGCAAAGCGCCACTAAAGCGTAATAAGGTTCCGGCAATGGAAGCTTGCCCGCAAAAGCGCGGTGTTTGTACACGTGTTTATACAACAACACCGAAAAAGCCGAACTCGGCTCTTCGTAAGGTTGCAAAGATTCGTTTGACGAATGGGTTTGAGGTTATTGGTTATATCCCTGGTGAAGGGCATAATCTTCAGGAGCACTCAGTTGCTATGATTCGTGGTGGTCGTGTGAAGGATTTGCCTGGTGTTCGTTATCACGTTATCCGTGGTGTGCTTGATACGCAAGGTGTTAAGGATCGTAAGCAGCGTCGTTCTAAATATGGCGCTAAGCGTCCTAAATAAGGGTTTTAAAAAATGTCTCGTCGTCATAGAGCAGAAAAACGTGATGTTATTCCGGATCCGAAATTCGGTGACATTGTTATTACTAAATTCATGAATTCCGTCATGTATGATGGTAAGAAGTCTGTAGCGGAGCGTATTGTTTATGGTGCGTTGGATGCTATCGAGCAAAGGGTAAAAACGGATCCTGTGCAATTATTTCATGATGCGCTTGGGAATGTTATGCCACAGGTTGAGGTGCGTTCGCGCCGTGTTGGTGGTGCAACTTATCAGGTTCCAGTTGAGGTGCGTAGTGAACGTCGTCAGGCTTTGGCTATTCGCTGGATGCTTACAGCGGCGCGTGGTCGTAATGAGCGTACAATGGTTGAGCGTCTTTCAGGTGAGCTGATGGATGCTGCTAATAATCGTGGTTCAGCTGTTAAAAAGCGTGAAGATACGCATCGTATGGCTGAGGCTAATCGCGCGTTTTCACATTATCGCTGGTAGTAATTTAATAGTCGGAACATAATATTATGGCACGCGAATATAAAATAGAAGATTATCGTAACTTCGGTATCATGGCTCATATTGATGCTGGTAAGACGACAACAACAGAGCGTATTCTGTATTACACTGGTAAAAGTCATAAAATCGGTGAGGTGCATGATGGCGCCGCCACTATGGATTGGATGGCGCAGGAGCAGGAGCGTGGCATTACGATTACTTCAGCTGCGACAACAACCTTCTGGGAGGGGCGCGACGGTAAGAAGCGGCGCTTCAATATCATTGATACGCCTGGTCATGTTGATTTTACTATTGAGGTTGAGCGTTCTTTAAGGGTTCTTGATGGTGCTGTAGCCTTGCTTGATGCGAATGCTGGTGTTGAGCCGCAGACAGAAACTGTATGGCGTCAGGCTGATAAATATAACGTTCCGCGTATGATCTTTGTAAATAAGATGGACAAGACGGGTGCTGATTATTATCGCTGTCTTGATATGATTTCAGATCGTTTGGGTGCGATAGCTTTGCCGATTCAAATTCCAGTAGGTGCCGAGACTGAGCTTCAAGGTGTTGTTGATCTGATTGAAATGAAGGCTTTAATCTGGCAAGGAGAGGATCTTGGTGCAAACTGGGATGTTGTTGATATTCCTGCGGATCTAGCTGATAAGGCTTCTGAATATCGCGAGCAGATGATTGAGACTGTTGTTGAGCTTGATGAAAGTGTTATGGAGGCGTATCTTGAGGGTGATGAGCCTGATTGTGATACAATTCGTAAGCTTATTCGTAAGGGTACCATTGAAAATACTTTTGTTCCTGTTCTTTGTGGTTCTGCCTTCAAGAACAAGGGTGTTCAGCCTCTTTTGGATGCTGTTGTTGATTTCTTGCCTTCGCCAATCGATATCCCTGCTATTAAGGGTATTGATGCTAAAAATGAAGAAGAGACTGAGCGTAAGGCTTCCGATGATGAGCCTTTCTCGATGCTTGCTTTTAAATTGATGGATGATCAGTTTGGTTCGGTGACTTTCTGTCGTATTTATTCTGGTGTTCTTACTGCTGGTTCGACATTGCTAAATTCCGTCAAAGATAAGCGCGAGCGTATTGGTCGTATGCTCTTGATGCATTCTATTGAACGTGAAGAGATTAAAGAAGCTTATGCTGGTGATATTGTTGCCGTGGTTGGTTTGAAAGCGACAACTACAGGGGATACTCTTTGTGATCCTGTCAAACCAGTTATTCTTGAGCGTATGGAGTTTCCTGAACCAGTTATTGAGATTGCTATTGAACCAAAAACTAAGGGTGACCAAGAAAAAATGGGTCTGGCTCTTAATCGTCTCGCGGCAGAAGATCCTTCTTTCCGAGTAAAAACGGATGAAGAATCGGGTCAGACCATTATGGCTGGTATGGGTGAGCTTCATCTCGATATTTTGGTTGATCGTTTGAAGCGCGAATTCAAAGTTGAGGCGAATATTGGTGCGCCACAAGTTGCTTACCGTGAAACGATCACGAAAGCTTTTGAAGCTGATTATACCCATAAAAAGCAGTCTGGTGGTTCTGGTCAATTTGCACGTGTTAAAATTGAATTTGAGCCTAATACTGAGAGTGAAGATTTTGAATTTATCAGTAAGATCGTTGGTGGTGCTGTACCAAAGGAATACATACCTGGTGTGGAAAAAGGTTTAAATAGCGTTATGAGTGCTGGTCCAGTTGCTGGTTTCCCAATGTTGGGTGTTAAAGCGACGCTGGTGGATGGTGCTTATCATGATGTTGACTCTAGTGTTCTTGCTTTTGAGATAGCGGGGCGTGCTTGCTTCCGTGAAAATAAAAACCAGCTTGGGGCGGTTCTTCTTGAGCCTATCATGAAGGTGGAAATTGTTTCTCCGGAAGAGTATACCGGTTCAATTATTGGGGATCTTACTTCAAGACGGGGGCAGGTTCAGGGTCAGGATGTTCGTGGTAATGCGAATGTTATTGATGCAATGGTTCCATTGGCTAACATGTTTGGCTATATCAATAATTTGCGTTCTATGTCTCAAGGTCGGGCGCAATATACAATGCAATTTGATCACTATGAGCAGGTGCCTGCGGCTCTTGCTCAAGAAATTCAATCGAAATTGGCCTAGTGGCCTATAACTAGAAGACGACCGCTAGGTCATCGATAATAAGAGAGAACGGAGAGTTCTGATGGCAAAAGAAAAATTTGAACGTACAAAACCACACGTCAACATTGGTACAATCGGCCACGTTGACCATGGTAAAAC
Source organism: uncultured Alphaproteobacteria bacterium (assembly GCA_938034375.1). Lineage (GTDB taxonomy): Bacteria > Pseudomonadota > Alphaproteobacteria > Rhizobiales > JACESI01 > JACESI01. The sequence goes on from CALHLB010000009.1 coordinate 4,775, forward strand.
AACGCTTACAGCAGCAATTACCAAATATTTTGGTGATTTTCAGGCTTATGACCAAATCGATGGCGCGCCTGAAGAGCGTGCCCGTGGTATTACTATTTCTACAGCGCACGTAGAATATGAGACTGATGCACGCCACTATGCACACGTTGATTGTCCTGGACATGCCGACTATGTGAAAAATATGATCACTGGTGCTGCACAAATGGATGGTGCTATTCTTGTTTGTTCAGCT
>CALHLB010000010.1 GCA_938034375.1 uncultured Alphaproteobacteria bacterium
TTTGATCGTAAGATCGCTTGTCTCCAAAATGCGCAGTGCTTCGCGTTTAAATTCTTCCGTAAATTCTCGTTGTTTCATCAAAACCTCCTGATAAATAAAACTTATCAAAAAGTCTCTCCATTAAAACAGGGTAAGTCCAGACGTCGTTCCTGCACCCGCAAATCAAAATCAGGGCGTTGTTGCAGCACAAAAATAGTTTCTATAATGGGTGACCAGTCATCCCCGTCCGGCTTGACGGCCTGTTCAAAGGCTATTTGAGCCGGTTCAACAAAGCGTTTGTCAAAAATCCGTTTCAGCGTCTTCACATCCGCAGAAAAACCGGATGCCTTTTGAGCAGTGCCGGGATGACACAGCACCGCGTGAATTGTCGGATTTGCCCGGTAGCGGATTTTGGCAGGCACTTTTCCGCTTTTTGAAGCGGGTTTCTCAGTCTTCTCCGTTTCCAGCGTTGCAATGATAAACTGCCCGCCTGACGGGGTGGTTTTAATGGCCTCCTGCAAGGTTGCCCATGCCCGTTGTTTATGAAGTTCTGACAAGTCATCAGAAGGGTCAACAATAAAAACGGTGGTATGGGTAATAATACGATCACGGGCACACAATGCCTTGCGTTCAGCAAGCTTTTCTCCCGCTTGTGCATAAACCATCACAAAACCAACAAAAACTGCCAACATCGCAATGATAACCGGAATATAAACCAAACGGAAACGTCCGCTCTTTTCCTCTTTTCGGGTGATTTCATCTAAAAAGTCAGTCATAGGATTATCCTTTTTGGATAGGAGTGAAAGAAGTTGAGGAACGCATATTTTTAAGACGGCCAAACAAGGCATCCAGCTGCTGAATGGCCAGTTTGTGTCGCTTGGTCAGCTGCCGTTTGGCCTGCTGTAAAGCAGCCCGTTTCTGGCTGACAGCTTCAACAATCGCGTCCTGATTTTTGTAAAGCGTGGTTAAATCCAGCGCGGGCGGCAGGTAGTCCTGCACATGTGGCGGGTTTCTTGTGTAGGCGGGCAAAGGCGTTGCCCGCACCTCATCCATATCCTGCCAAATATGCCAAATATGTTTGAGCGCTGTTATCCCTCTTTGGGCAATGGTTTTGCAGCTTTCAAAATGCGTGAGCGAGATTTTTTCCGCTTCACTAACCAGTGTTTGCACCGCTTCCTTGGCAGCAACAGCTTCCTGCAAATCGGCTTCGGCCAGTTTCAAACCGTTCTGGATACGGGCTTTAACCTCTTTGTGAGCACCCCTACGCAGCTCTTCCACTTTCCGGGTCGCCCGGATTTCCTGACGCTTTAAACCGGCATAGCCCGGGCATTGTGCAACAATCGTTTTGATGCGGGCAGAACCTTTGAGGCCATTCAGCAAAAAGATAAAAAGCCCCAAGCCAATAATCAAAAAGGATTTAAAATCGTACAGGCCAAACCATTTATCCGGTTCTGGAAGCAGGGAAAAGTCCAGCTGTGCTTCATTGTGTTCCACGATTTGGCAACGATAATCTGCTGCCATCCCAATAAAGAAGAGGGCACCCAAGGCAGAAGTAACAGTGCAAAATATACCCCAACTGACGCCTTTAGGGTTAGGATGTTCCAGATAGCGCCAGCCATACAACCCGCCCAAATACCCGGATGCGGTCAGAATAACAGATATAAAAGAAGCCGTTAGCAAGCCATCAAGATAACCAAGTTCTGCCCCTTCGCTAAAAGAAAAAGCGTTAACAAAAGCATCAATAAAAATGGAAGCCGCCAAAAATAATCCCAAAATCCAATGATTATCTGAAAAAAGAAGCTGGTGCGGTTTCGCCTTGTGCTCTTTTACCTGCTCTCGCAATCAAAAGGTTCCGGTTTAAGCCGTTCAGATTTTTCATTGCGGGTTTCAATTTCTTTTCTGCTGGCGCTGTCAACAACACCACCATCTTCAAGCGTAGAGTTATGTACTTCTTCCTCAAGGTCACTCCAGTTGGTTGCTTCTGTTGGAGGAGATTCCTGCTTTGCCAGATGAATAGACCGTTTCCTTGCATCCGTTTTGGTCAACAAAGCCTCAAGTTCTTCATCTTTCTGGCCAGCGCCAGTATTAAAAAGTCTCTTGTCAATAAAGTTCATTTTCTGTTCCTTTCATGAGATACAGAAAGAGCGTCTTCACCCGGGACTTCCCGCGGTGAACCTGCTGTTCAGATTGTGTAAAAGGGTTATGAAATGCGCGGCTTCACCGCGCATTCAAGGGTGCATGCCCTAACGGCGTTCTTTCCAAGTGAAGAAGCCGTAGCGATACATGCGTTCGTGGTTTTCATTAGATTTTACTGAATTTTCAGCACCTTGATATGGGCTTACATGCATATAATTCGGTCTATTAAAACTCAGTGATTGTATTGATGCATCACTCAATTCCTTAATAAAACCTTGCTTTGTCATCTTACTGTCATCCTTTAATCAGATTCTATAACGGTATCGTCACAAGTGACAAAAGCTAAAATAAAGGAATGCAATCAATCACGCTGTTTAAAGGTCTGTTATCATGAAAACAATCAATCCAATGTCTCAACATGATTGGGAAATTATTGAGATACTCTCAAATGAGAAAACCAGCTTTTCTGAAAAGATCAATATTTGCCTTAAAAAAAGAGAGACGGAATTTGGTGTATCTCGTTCCAAATTATACGAAAAACTTGGGAAAGATGCTGAAAGCTATCGTAGTCGTAGCTATCTTTTCAAAAAGGATGGTAAATATTCAATAACTGATGTGAATGCCGCTGCAAAAATTATCGCAAATGATAATACTCTTATTGAAGAAATGATCCTTTCCCTGAATGAGCTATCAGGAAAACAACATAATGATGATTATTTCCATGCCAAGTTTTATGAATTATTAAAATCTTCTACAAAAGAGCTATTTGATATTGAAGGATACTTCAAAATAATAAGAAAAATCGATAGCCTACGATTTCAAGAAAAGAATCGAGATTGCTTTGAGTTAGCATGTTATTGTTGTCGCTATGCAATCGAAAGAGCCGAAAAACTAACTAAAAACAATTCACGTTATTGGTGGGCAGCTGCACATCACGCAAGCCACATAGCAATACGTGGAGCAAGAACACCTAAAGAATATTATACATGCTTGTTACATGATAAAAGAATAGCTGATAATTAGGAATGTATTGAAACAAAAATACATAGACGTTTGGGAGAACTAAGGTGGTGGGCGCTTGTAATAGGAGGGAAAACTAGTACTGACATCCTATCATTACCAACGTTCTGGACGACTCCTTCTGTCGTAAAAGAGATGTACGAACTAACCGTAGCTTCATTGTACGCGGATAAAAATCCTGACCCGGTTTATCGTCAAATGTCCATTGAACATCCAATATCAACTACGTTTCAATATCATTTGGCACAAATTATTTATTTGTATGTAGGCCTTGAAGATAACACTGTGATGTCAATTTTACAGGATGCAGAAATGCGCGACATAGATGCTGATGAAGGAGAAGAATGGGGCTTTTTTGAAAGAAAGTTTATGTTGTTCTTAGCTTTACGCGCTGGCAATTTTAGTTTGGGTGAAATTCATATTGCAAAACTTGATGAATATTACGGTGCTTTATGCCGTAAAAGTGGGCAAAAACACCACCAGTCACATTATGAATCCTTAGAATATTACGGGAATTTACTAATCGAAAAAAAACAACCCATCTCATATCAATGAGATGGGTTAGATTCTCGATCATCAATTATTTGATCCACAATACTTTCTATTTGTGCATTATTTTCAGTTGGTATCTTAGGCACATCAGCATAAGCAGCCTCACCTGAATAATATTTCTTATAATAATCATCAATTAATTTCACATGCTTTCTGCGCGCACCATAATATTTTTTGAATCTTGTTTTAATATCATTCACAGTTGTCTCCATACCCCCGAAACCGCCGAGGCGCGCGGGGGCAAAAGCCCTGCGTCCTCGCCTGAAACAGGCATGGTGTAAAAGGTCGCTTCTTCAGATGATTTTTCTAAAACAGACAATGAAACAAAACATGAACATTTGCAAATACAATTTTTGCTATCATGGTTTGCCATAGCGCGGTGCCCAAGGGTTCTGGTTGAAAGTTTCAAGATTTGAACTTTAATATGTATTATGAATGCGTCTTTATCAAGGCTCACCCAATCACTTCAACTTTAATAGTTAACGTGATTTCCCCCGCCGCACATTCACCCGCGCCGCGTCAATGGCGTTTTTGAGGTGGATAGCATAATATTTCTCAATCATCTCCACACTGGTGCGGCAGTTTTTGGCGACCTGATAAATATCCGCTCCTTCAAGCAGCCTGAAACAGATGTAACTGTGACGCAACGAGTAAAACGTCCGACGATTACCCTGACGATCAACCTTTAAATCCAGCTCTTCCAGAATGCGGTTAAACTGTTTTTTGTGATCGTACGGAAAAACCCGGTCGGTCGGCTCTGGCCGGTTGCGCTCCAACATCCGTTCAAACGGGCGCACCGCCCCCGGCATACTTTTGCAATACCCTACCCCGCGTTTGCCGCGCACCTCAATTTCCAGAATAGTCTCGCCGGTGTCCCTGTCCTCCACAATCTCCACATCGCGGTATTCCAGAATATTCACCTCGTCGGGCCGCATACCGGTATTGGCCATGAACAAAACCTTGTCATGCAGCGTTTGCGCCAGTTTGCCATGACCGGTACCGGATAACCTTTTCACATTGGCGCGTGTGGCTTCATACAGGCGGCGATATTCCTCTTTGGTGAACCATCCACGATGGCTCACCTTGGCAGATGCCTTGTACGGCGCTGAAAAGTCCGGCAGGTAGTCAATCCAGCCGTGACGCAAGGCGGTTTTCATGACCTGTCGCACCAACGACTTCCTCGTGGTGCAACGAGCTTTTGGACGGACGCTTGCCATCGGCAAGCGGCGTTAAACGCTGCATCCGATATTCCTGCATGAGGCCCGCATTGACAGCTGCAAGCGGCTTGTTCCCGAAAAATGGCAGCACATGCAGCCTCAAACGAGATTCCAGACTGGCCACATATTGCGGATTACGATCACCAGCGGTGATCGCCATATATTCCTCAAAAAACTTTTTCGCTGCCAGCGAAAAAGTCTTCCCCGTGGTCAGCTCTCCGTGCCGCTGTTGGTCATGCAGGGTAAAAAACCAGTCCTGCGCCACATCCTTGGCCTTGGCCAGACTTTTCTCTTTGGTGCTTTTTCTTCTGTTTTTACCGGCAAGGTAAGTGGAGCACTGCCAGATCGGGCTGTCATTGCGCTGATAAAGATGAACCTTGCCGCCTAAAATGCTGTGTTGTTCTGCCATTACCAAACCTCACCAAAAATGTGCACTTTTGTGAAAGAGGTGTGTAAGGCAAAATTGTGTCAGAAATGCGAATCGATAAAACTGAACTTCTTGATTTTACTGGGTAAATGGCGATCCCGGCAGGACTCGAACCTGCAACCTATTGATTAGAAGTCAATTGCTCTATCCAGTTGAGCTACGGGACCCTTTTTTATTTAATGCGTCCAGGGCATCATTCTGCCAAATTTAAAATTATCGGCATAAGCTGTACGACTGATTTTTCTGGATTTTGGTTGAACTACAACATACTCAATTTCATTACGTTCCGCATATTGAATAGCATCATCCAATTTATCGAAACAAAGTTTAATCTGGCTGGTCATCTGAGTAGATGATGTATATCCCATAAGCGGGTCTTTCAAACGCGCTTCTTGCCTATCAAAGGTCAATAGCCAATTTTTGCCCTTACCACGGCCAGACTGCATTGCAGATTTTGCAGGTTTAAAAATACGGGCAACCATTTCTGCTCTCTTCAACCTTGATAAATAAAAAACATTCGTTTCATCGAATAACGATAAAAAGAAAAAAAAACAACCATCAAACTCTCGAAAAAAGAATATTCCCAAAAAGATCATTCCTCATTAAAGGGTTGTTTAATGCGCGTGACTTCTTCATGAAGCCATTCTCGAAACAAAATCGTTAAAGGTTTGCTCTCTTCTCCTTTTAAACAACGAATGCGATAAATCGGCTCAAGCTCAAAAAATATGGAAAAAGGAGCCACCAAAGCACCTGTCTCTAACCCATGATAAGCAACACTATAACGCGCAAGTGCAGCCCCCTGCCCTTGCGACACCATATCCACCGCGTGGTCAGCCTGATTAAAAGTCGTTGTTTTGAGGTCTTCCACCGCGACACCAGCTTTCATAAACCATTGCCTCCAACTGGGTGGCTCTTTTAAAAATGATAAACTTTCATCCCGGATGAGCTCAATTTTCAAAAAGTCCTCTGGCTTACGAAGACCAAGTGCAACCTCTGGCCTTGTAACAGGCAGCACCCAATCTTTCATTAAATATTCATGGAAATAACGCTCGCTTTCATGGGGCACCCCAAATTGAATTGCTAAATCAATCCCATCTCGAACAAAGTCCAAAACAGATAAGGAAGCAGAAAGCATCAACTCAACTTCAGGATTAAGCCGCGAAAAACGCGTTAATCTTGGTGCCAGCCACTTTGATGTAAAGGCAGGACCGGCAGTCACCGTAAAACGTTTATTCAAGACAGAATGCCGCACCCTTTGCCAGGCATGAGAAAGATCTGAAAATGCAGAAGAAACATCTGGCGCCAAATCCTGCCCAAAGGGCGTTAAAGCCACAGCGCGGTTTAACCTTATAAAAAGCGGCGCGCCTAAATGTTCTTCCAAATTTTTTATTTGAAAACTCAAAGCTGCGGGCGTGACGGCCAATTCATTGGCGGCGGCAGAAAAACTCATATGACGGGCAGCAGCTTCAAAGGCACGCAAAGCTTTTAAAGACGGTAGTTTTTGCATTGCCGACACCTTTCACTTTAGTTTTCTTTAATTGAAATCATAAAAAGTTTCGTTTGTCAGCCCCAAATAACAGCAATACATTGAACTCCAAGAGACAACCTTCAAAGCGCACCCATAAAGGAGTTTAATTATGACTGTATGTAAAAAATATATCATCACAGAACAACGTATTGAAAAAGCATTGCAGCGTGGCCGCATGTTACGCGCACAATATTTTTGCAATTTAATTGGAAGTTTCAGTTCTATGAAAAAAATAGAGAAAAACTGGAAATGACTTCAAAAACAAGCGAAATTGAAAGGCGCAGATATTTCAATTTTAAAATGGTCGGAGCGGCAGGATTCGAACCTGCGACCCTCTGGTCCCAAACCAGATGCGCTACCAGGCTGCGCTACGCTCCGATCAGCTTTTTTCTGATGATAAGCATTTTTTAAAATCAACACTTAACCATTAAGTTTGCTCTCTCTACACAAGCATAAAATGCTTTTCAAGTGAAAAGGTGCAAAAATTTTTATTCAAGGGAACATTTTTTCATTTTGAAAATAATTTCATCCCCCTTTTTAATCGAAAACTTTTTTGCAACACCTGCATTCACTTCTAAAACGAACCTAGCAGGAACATCAGAAGAAATAATTTCTAGGGAAAAGGGTGTCGCTTTCTCAGAAATTTTTACTATCGTTCCTGTCTCATCAATAAAAATCATATCTAACGGCAAAACTGTATTCCGCATCCACATATGAACGATATCTGTTTCTTGAAAATCAAAGACCATGCCACCTTTTTCAGGTAGGCTTTCTTGGAACATCAAACCAACAGTTCTGTCTTGCAGCGTCTCTGCCTTATGGGCGCAAATTTGCAGTTTGTTATTACCTCTATTGATCTGGATTGCTTGCTCAAAGCGCAATGATAAAGGCTCTTGTGCAGCCAAAGGCATGACAGAAAAAAGAAAACAAAATGAAAAAAATAATCTCAACATAAAAGGCCTTGCTATTTTATTAGCTCAGCCTTTTGTAACCGATGTACAAGGTAGATGCATACACTTTAATGTGAAGAAGGTATGCCGCTAAAATCTGATGGTCTAATTTCAGCAACCATGAGTCCTTTACCGCCCTCCCCATAACGCACTGTCATTACTTGCCCTGGCCGTAATTCAGCAATACCATAGCGGCGTAATGTTTCCATATGCACAAAAAGATCTTCTTGTGTGTCATTAAGAACAAGAAAACCATATCCCTTAATACGATTAAACCATTTAACTGTTGCCTCAACAAAGCCGCTCGTTGCTTCAACGGGTGTATATGAAGCTGAAGGTGGCAATTGAGAGGGATGCTTTGCAGTCGTCTCATCCATAGAAATGATTCGAAAAGCCTGTAATCCCCGATTACGCTCAACCGCTTCGCAAACGATTCTAGCTCCTTCATAAGCTGTTTGGTAACCATCTCGCCTTAAACAACTAACATGCAGTAAAATATCTGAAGTACCATCATCTGGAATAATAAAGCCAAATCCTTTGGAAACATCGAACCATTTAATGGTTCCGGCAATTTCTATAAGATTTACATTGGCTTCATCTCCAGTCTCTGTAAGATCGGCTGTTGTAATTTCCCTGTTAAATTTAATTTCCATTGCAATGCCTCTAAAACCCGCATCAAATACATATTTATTTAATATGTAGTGATTCCCTTCCCTAAAGGATACCATGCAACGCAAAGGCTTCTAGTCTCTTTTTGAAACTATCCAGTGATTGTATAGATAATTGACCTACAAAAATGCATAATTAAGAATGCAAATAAATTAAAACATCATTACAGAAACAAAAAATACTTTTTAAATCAAATAGATAAATAAAAAAATAAACACCATACATAACCAACCAAGCAATCAGCATTCCATAATATTTGATGAGGATATCATATATAACTCAATCTTTAGCGCTGGTTATCGGCAAAAAATATCTAAAAAAGCACTCTTTCATACGAATCAATATGACGTAGAAACGGTAAAAATATCAAACTCTCAATCAGCTTAAAAAATTCAATATCACCATCATGGGCCGTGGTCACCATGATAATTCCTTCAATAGCTGCATAATAGTATTGTCATAGTGCGCCATTTTTTGGGATGAAAAGCGCCCAAACAACAAACATATGTAAATATTTGGCATTGGTGCATTAAAATAGATAATCATTTCAGTTATCGGTAAAGAAGACGATAAGTGTAGCTTGCACCATATGTATTGCTTTGGAATAGCAGAATGGACTTACCCTGTTTTAATGGAGAGACTTTTTGATAAGTTTTATTTATCAGGAGGTTTTGATGAAACAACGAGAATTTACGGAAGAATTTAAACGCGAAGCACTGCGCATTTTGGAGACAAGCGATCTTACGATCAAA
>CALHLB010000011.1 GCA_938034375.1 uncultured Alphaproteobacteria bacterium
CGCTCATCTTTTCTTTTAAAATGAGGGTCATTCTAAAAGGATTACTCTATATCAGGGAACATTTTAAACCTTTTGCCGCAAAAACGACAAAACCGCAAGCAGGCTTTTCTGCATTGCGGTCTTGCACATTAAACCAGGCAGAGGCAGGCGCCTGGTTCATGAAACTGAAAAGATGTTCTATGAAGCAAAATAAATTTTCCAGTTTCGAACAATAAATCTTAGGATCAGGATCTATTAATTAGGTGATGACCCAAGGTAAATGATTTAATTGAAACGAAACCGCGCATGATGACGATTATTTTGATAATGGGTTTCATCAAAATAACGAATAACGCGACCTCTAATAATGTCTCCAGACCGCGTATCAACACGGTAACGGGCAATATAACCGCGGCGGTTATGAGCAATAACCTTGGCAATACCGCGATGACGATCAAGAATTCTTATTTTATAAAGACCCTGGCTGCGTAATTGGTGGCGCAATTGACGATTATCTAAAACGCCATGATCATGCTTTTTCTTTTGGTAATGATGTGGTGCATGATGCCCGTATCTATGACCGTTACCGTGATTTTTGAAGTGATGCTTTTTATGATGCACTGGCTTTTGAAAATAAAAATCGATACTTAAATTATCAGCCTGTGCCGGAGCTTGAAACGTAACCGCTGCTAGAACAACACTCAAGGGAAGGGCTGCATATTTTAATAACTTCATCAACATATTTGTCTCCTGATCAAAGGCATCTTCTCAATAAGAAATCGAAATATTCCGATCGTTGTTAATACCCTAATCAATACGCTCTGAACCGGCGTATAACCCCCCATTCATTATCCATTCATATATTGGGAGGGAAGCAAGACACACTGAAATCTATAAAGAATAAGGGTCTATCCCAGATAACAATTCTTCCATCAAGCCTGAACTAAAGCGTAAGCCTTTTAAAATGATCATCATTTTATATGAGCTTGGCTATAAATTAAAATATGCATTCAAAAAAGCCAGATAGATTTTTGAAAGCTTCTCAATATCTTCAATTGGTGTTGATTCATCGATTTGATGCAATGTATTATAAACAAGGCCAAATTCAACAACGGGGCAATAATTTTTAATAAACCGCGCATCTGATGTACCGCCACCGGTTGAAAAATTTGCTTCTTTTCCAATCACTTGACAAAGCGCTTTTTGCAGCGATCCTAAAAGCAGCGGCGCTTCTGTTAGAAATGATTCTGAAACCGGTTTTGTAATGGTAAGTTCATATGAGGCTTCTCCTCCACAATGCAAAATGCGGGCATCATTCAAGCGCCGTCTAATTTCCTGTTCCAAACTTTCAGGCGTCCATTGATTATTAAACCGCACATTAAATTGGGCTGATAAAAGAGCAGGTACAACATTGGTGGCAGCATTACCAACATCAACGCTCGTAATTTCCAGATTAGTCTTGGGAAAGGCCTCATTCCCTTCATCAAAAGGCGTTTCAATTAGCGATAATAAAAGGGGTAAAGCCTTTTTAATCGGGTTAATTGTACCATCAGGATAAGCGACATGACCCTGCTTACCAAAAACCTCCAGCTTTGCAGTAAAACTGCCGCGCCGACCATTTTTGATAATGGTGCCAACCTCCCCTTCATTTGTTGGCTCTCCAACAATACAGGCATCAATCGTTTCACCTTTCTTATTATATACCCAGTCGATGAGTTTAGCCGTACCATTAATACTATCGGCCTCTTCATCGCCCGTGATTAGAAAAGAAAGCGACCCTGAAAAGGAAGGGTTTTCTTTCAAAAAAGACATGGCTGCAGAAACATAAGAGGCAATGGCCGACTTCATGTCTTCTGCGCCACGCCCGTAAAGTCTGCCTTTCTCAATAACCCCGCCAAAAGGCGGCTTTGTCCAAGCGCTTTCATCGCCGGCAGGCACAACATCCGTATGTCCTGCAAAGGCAACATGCGGATGGCCTTGGCCATAACGCGCATAAAGATTATCAACGGGATAAGAGCCATCCCCTTCAAAAATTACACGATATGTTTCAAAGCCCGCTTCTTTTAAAAGACCCTCTAATAAAGCTAGCGCCCCCCCTTCCTTTGGTGTTACCGAAGGGCATTGAACAAGTTTCCGGGCGAGTTCAACAGGGCAAACAATCATAATTTAATCGCGCAACAAATCGTTTATACTGGTTTTAGAACGCGTTTTTTCATCAACTCGTTTTACAATCACCGCACAATATAAATTAGGACCAGGCGTTCCATCAGCAAGAGGTTTTCCCGGTAATGTTCCAGGAACGACAACGGAATATGACGGAACAATGCCTTGGTGTATTTCACCGCTTTCACGGTCAATAATTTTGGTAGAGGCACCCAAATAAACACCCATAGATAAAACCGAGCCTTCACAAACGCGCACACCTTCAGCCACTTCAGAACGCGCACCAATAAAGCAATTATCTTCAATAATCACAGGGTCGGCTTGAAGCGGCTCTAAAACCCCGCCAATGCCTGCCCCACCTGAAAGATGGACATTCTTACCAATTTGCGCGCAGGAACCAACAGTTGCCCATGTATCAACCATACTACCTTCATCCACATAGGCACCAAGATTTACAAAAGATGGCATTAACACAACGCCTGGCGCGATATAGGCTGAATGGCGCACAGTGCAATTAGGAACAGCGCGAAAACCTGCTGCTTTCCATTCATTATTGCCCCAATTATTAAATTTAGAAGGCACCTTATCCCACCAACTTGCCCCATCAGGCCCACCACTAATAGGGGCCATATCATTAAGACGAAAAGACAACAGCACAGCCTTTTTAAGCCATTGGTTTACGACCCAACCCTCACCCTCTTTTGAGGCAACGCGGGCTTTACCACTATCGAGAAGTAGCAGCGCCTCACTCACGGCCTCTCGCACTTCACCTTGTATGTTGGTGTTGATATCGTCTCTCGCATCAAAAGCGCTATCAATTATCGACTGAAGGTTAGAAAAACTCATTTTATATCTCTTCTAAAAGCAAAATCATCCATTTGCGCGGACACTAGGCGATGAGACAAAAAGACGCAATGCTTGTTTTATAATCAAAACTGGAAATTATCATAAAATAGAAAGGTTTCTTGACACAATCTTATTGAATCATAGAGCATTGTAAAAAAATATAAAAAAAGGATAAAGTCGATGGATAAAAACCGTATCGTTGGAAAATTTAAAAGCTCATCGGCAGATTTACGCGATGCAGAAACACTACCGGTAACCCCGCAAACAAGTTCCAAGGCTTATCGCCTTGCCTTTGCCGATGATGATTTTCTGCTATCGGAATATACCCGCAATGTGCGGCTTCAACTTGAATATTTAAAGCCTGAACTAACCTTTCTTGAAAAAGGTATTAATTCCACCATCGTCCTGTTTGGTGGGGCGCGCATTCCAGAGCCAGGTAAAAAAGCATGGGCAGGCAAAACACCTGAAACGAAAAAGCGCCTTGAGGAAAATTCAAAATATTATGAAGAAGCGCGCCAGTTTGCCGGCTTATCGGGCAAAGCTTGTTTGGCCCATGATGGAAAGGAATACGTGGTCGTAACAGGGGGTGGCCCTGGTGTTATGGAGGCGGGAAATCGGGGGGCATCCGAAGTTGGTGCGCCCAATATAGGGCTGAATATCGTTTTGGAATTTGAACAAGAACCCAACCGTTATATAACGCCGGAACTCTGCTTTAATTTCCACTATTTTGCCATTCGTAAAATGCATTTTCTTGTTCGCGCACGTGCTGTTGCCGTTTTTCCAGGAGGCTTTGGAACGCTGGACGAACTTTTTGAAACGCTCACCCTTATTCAAACAGGCCGCATGGACCCTGTACCAATTTTACTATTCGGAAAAAGCTTCTGGCAAAAAGCGCTCAATCTGGAGGCACTGGCAGACGAGGGAACAATTTCTCACGATGATCTTGATTTATTTCAAATCGTTGACAGTGCCAATGAAGGCTGGAAAGTTATTTCTGATTTTTATAAGGATACGGATATTTAGGGGCAGGATCTATAAATCACCAGGTAACTGGCAGGCGAAATATCAAAAATATAATTATATTACAAATACTTATAATGAAGTAAAATTTCTTGAAATTTTAAAATCAATGCCTATATCTTCTTAAGAACCGCTCTTCATGAGGGTTTAAAATAAGGCATGCCCTAAGGATGCCGTGATTACAATGATTGTTGCTTTAAGAAAGGACAAGCCATGCGCCACATTGACACATCCCCCCTGTACAGAACATCTGTCGGTTTTGATCGTCTGTTTTCTTTGCTGGACAGCGTTACAGCAGAGAATACCGCCCCATCTTTTCCACCCTATAATATTGAACGCACAGGCGAAAATGCCTATCGCATAACAATGGCCGTTGCCGGGTTTTCTGAAACGGATTTGGACATAGAAACAAAAAACACCGTTTTAACGGTAAAAGGCGGAAAAACAGACGAAAGAAAAGAAAATGTAGAAGTTCTTCACCAAGGCATCGCAGCCCGTTCATTTGAGCGCCGCTTTCAGCTGGCCGATCATGTTGAGGTGGTGAACGCGACTTTAGAGTTGGGCCTTTTACACATCGACCTCGTCCGTGAAATTCCCGAAGCGATGAAACCCAAAAAAATTGAGATTTTAAAATCCAATAATAGCACTTTAGAAATTGAAAGCAAAAACTTAAACTAAAGCGATAATGCATTACAGATGCATCGAAATTGAAAGCCTGGCACAATGCCAGGCTTTTTTTCATCAATAATATAGGCAAATGACTATTTTTTAAGCACCAAGAAGCCGGCGCCCCCTTGCGCTTTACAATAAAATCTGGCAGATTGCCGATCAAATTAGGACAGTATTACTGACTAATTAAGCATTTACATCATTGTTAAGTTTTGTCTATAAATGATATATCTACCAAGATACCAGCCTATCAGCCACTGAGTAGCGCAATAGACAAGACTACTATAGAGTAAAAGCATATTTAAATATGCTGGACTATATGGATTAGTCTGCCAAATGTCATAACGACAAATGTCATGGGCAGCACGAACAACCAAAGTGAGCATCTGCCAATATAGGCTGCTCAACGAGCCGTATTCCTGCTTGAGAATACGACCCGAAAAACCTCCTCGCGGCTTTTAATAGCAAGAGGTAGAATTAAACAGGAGTATGAAACATGACTGAAGCTGTTTCAAATAAGGCTGTTGACGCTCAACACAAAGCAGATAGAGCATCACGCGCGCATATCAAAAAAGGCGCAAACGGACTGCCTGTTAATCAGGGCCTTTATAATTCTAACAATGAACATGATGCCTGTGGCGTTGGCTTTGTTGCCAATATGCAAGGTGAAAAGTCACATTCAATCATTCAAGACGGCCTGCAAATTCTTGAAAACATGACCCATCGCGGTGCAGTGGGCGCAGACCCCTTAATGGGTGATGGCGCAGGCATGTTAACCCAAATTCCCCATCAACTTTTTAAAGAAACAGTAGATTTTGAGCTACCTGAAAAGGGCCACTATGGCGTTGCTTTTCTCTTCTTACCACAGGATCAAACTTTAAGAAATGAATGCATTGCTTTAACAGAAAATGCTGTCACTTCCACAGGTCTTGAAATTTTAGGTTGGCGTGATCTGGAAGTGGATAACTCTTCCCTTTCCCAAGCTCCTGAAATTGTCGCAACCGAACCTGTTCATAAACAGCTTTTCGTTGCATGCCCAGCCGATATTGATGAGGATACCTTTGAGCGCCGACTTTATTTGGCTCGCAAAGTTCTTTCAAACAATGTTTTCAGCCAAACAAACGGACGCGATAACGGGTTTTATCCTGTTTCATTTTCCTGTCGCACTATTGTCTATAAAGGCATGTTTTTAGCAAACCAGTTAGCGGCCTACTATAACGATTTAAAAGATGAACGGTATTTATCAGCCCTTGCCCTTGTTCATCAACGCTTTTCCACCAACACATTCCCATCATGGAAATTGTCTCATCCTTATCGCATGGTGGCTCATAATGGTGAAATAAATACCAAACGCGGTAATGTAAACTGGATGGCGGCCCGCCAGGCCTCTGTTTCATCACCTCTCTTTGGGGATGACATAAAAAAACTATGGCCCATTTCCTATGAAGGGCAATCAGATACGGCCTGCTTCGACAATGCATTGGAATTTCTCATACAAGGTGGTTATTCCATGGCTCACGCAGTTATGATGCTGATTCCGGAAGCATGGGCAGGCAACCCGCTTATGGATGAAGAGCGGCGCGCTTTTTATGAATACCACGCTGCCTTAATGGAGCCATGGGATGGCCCGGCCGCTGTCGCCTTTACCGATGGACGTCAAATTGGCGCAACGCTCGACCGTAATGGCCTGCGCCCTGCCCGCTATATAGTGACAGATGATAATCGTATTATAATGGCTTCAGAAGCAGGCACACTTCCAGTTGATGAGGCTAGCATCGTCACCAAATGGAGATTGCAACCTGGCAAAATGCTTCTTATTGATATGGAAAAAGGGCGCATCATTTCCGATGAAGAACTCAAGGCCGATATTGCCCGCCAAAAACCTTATCAACAATGGCTCAAAAAAACTCAAATCGTCCTTGAAGACTTGTCTGATACAGGCGCACATCCACGCAGCTCCAATGTCGCTTTAATAGACCGGCAACAAGCCTTTGGCTATTCACAGGAAGATTTAAAACTTCTCATGGCGCCTATGGCAACAACCGGCCAAGAGGCCATTGGCTCAATGGGAACCGATACGCCCATATCAGCCATGTCAGATAATGCCAAGGCTCTCTTTACTTATTTCAAGCAAAATTTTGCACAGGTAACAAATCCACCGATTGACCCCATCCGTGAAGAAATAGTCATGAGTCTTGTCTCTTTTATCGGACCAAGGCCTAATATTTTAAATCTGGAAGATATGTCAATTCGTAAGCGCCTTGAAGTGCGCCAGCCAATTCTAACAGATACAGACCTGGAAAAAGTTCGCGTCATTGGCGACATTGCAGACAATCAATTTCAAACCAAAACCCTGGATTGCACCTATGCAGCGCAAAAAGGGTCTGAAGGCATGGAAAACGCTCTGGATAATATTTGCGCCAAGGCAGAAGAGGCCGTCAAATCCGGAACAAATATCATCATTCTCTCTGATCGTCTGATCAGTCCGGAACGTATAGCCATTCCTTCCTTATTATTTACAGCCGCCGTTCACCACCATCTCATCCGCAAAGGGCTTAGAACTTCCGTTGGGCTGGTTGTTGAGACAGGTGAAGCACGTGAAGTGCACCATTTCTGTGTTCTGGCAGGTTTTGGAGCTGAAGCCATAAATCCTTATCTTGCTTTTGAAACCTTAGCTGCAATGCATGGGCAAATGGATTTCCCTAAAGAGGTTGACTCACATGAAGTGGTTGAGCGTTATATTAAATCCATCGATAAAGGCATCTTGAAAGTGATGTCCAAAATGGGCATTTCAACCTATCAATCTTATTGTGGCGCCCAGATTTTTGATGCTGTTGGTCTTTCAAGCGATTTTATCAATAAATATTTCACTGGTACAGCAACACCCATTGAAGGCGTAGGCCTGCCAGAAATTGCAAAAGAAGCTGTTTTACGGCATGAAGCAGCCTTTGGTAATTTGGAGATTTTAAAAAATGCCCTTGATGTTGGTGGCGATTATGCCTTTCGCCAGCGGGGGGAAGATCACGTATGGACCCCCTCAGCCATCACCAATTTACAACATGCTGTGCGCTCTAAAAGCTATGCAAAATATGAAATGTTTGCAAATGAGATTAATGGTGAAAATATCCAGCTAAAGACTATTCGTGGACTGTTCAACATTAAAATGGCCAAGGATCTAGGCCATAACCCCGTTCCTTTGGAAGAGGTTGAATCTGTTTCAGATATTGTCAAACGCTTCTCAACTGGTGCCATGTCTTTTGGTTCAATCTCCCGTGAGGCCCATACAACCCTAGCCAAAGCCATGAACCGCATTGGCGGTAAATCCAATACAGGCGAAGGGGGCGAGGAACGCGACCGCTATGAAGACTTGCCAGATGGCAGCAAGAATCCGGAAAGATCTGCCATCAAGCAGGTCGCGTCAGGCCGTTTCGGCGTTACAACGGAATATCTTGTTAATGCCGATATGATACAAATTAAGGTCGCACAAGGTGCAAAACCAGGGGAAGGCGGGCAATTACCAGGGCATAAAGTTGATGCCTTAATTGCCAAAACCCGACACTCTACCCCAGGCGTTGGTCTCATTTCGCCGCCACCACATCATGATATTTATTCCATTGAAGATTTGGCTCAGCTGATTTTCGACCTGAAAAATGTTAATCCACAAGCAGATATTTCCGTCAAACTTGTCTCAGAAGTAGGTGTGGGGACAGTTGCAGCAGGCGTTGCCAAAGCGCGAGCCGACCACATTACGATTTCAGGGTTTGATGGTGGCACAGGTGCATCTCCTCTCACATCCTTGAAACATGCCGGCTCTTCATGGGAAATGGGCCTTGCTGAAACGCACCAAACACTTGTTTTAAATGGCTTGCGTTCCCGCATCGCCCTACAGGTTGATGGCGGTCTTAGAACCGGTCGCGATGTTATTATTGGCGCTTTATTGGGGGCAGATGAATTTGGATTTTCAACAGCCCCTCTCATTGCGGCAGGATGTTTGATGATGCGTAAATGTCACCTGAATACCTGTCCAGTTGGTATTGCCACACAAGACCCGGAATTGCGCCGCCGCTTTAAAGGTACGCCAGAACATGTCATTAATTACTTCTTCTATGTGGCAGAGGAAGTGCGCCAACTGATGGCAAAAATGGGGTATCGTAAAATAGATGAAATGGTTGGACAATCAGACCGTTTAGATAAACACGCCATGATTGACCATTGGAAAGCCAAAGGTTTGGATTTTACAAAAATCTTCCACAAAATCGATGCCAAACCAAACGAGATTTATTGGACAGAAAAACAAAACCATCCAATTGATGACATTTTGGATCGCCGCCTCATCACCCAGGCAACACCGGCTCTTGAAAAAGGCATCCCTGTTAAAATCGAAACAGAAATTGGCAATGTAGACCGCTCAGCAGGCGCCATGCTTTCTGGTGAAGTTGCAAAACATTATTTTGAAGACCCTTTAGCTGATGATACAATCTCTGTCACATTAAAGGGAACGGCTGGCCAAGCCTTTGGTGCATTCCTCAATCAGGGCATAACATTTAAACTGATTGGAGATGGTAATGATTACGTTGGGAAAGGGCTTTCTGGCGGTAAAATTATTGTGCGTCCTTCAAAAGACAGTAAAATCATTGCCGAACAATCCATCATCGTTGGCAATACGGTTCTTTATGGCGCAACATCGGGGGAATGCTATTTTCGTGGTGTTGCAGGCGAGCGCTTTTCCGTTCGAAACTCTGGCGCATTAGCCGTTGTTGAAGGCTGTGGAGACCATGGCTGTGAATATATGACAGGCGGTGTTGTTGTCGTGATCGGCCAAACAGGCCGTAACTTTGCAGCCGGCATGTCTGGCGGCGTTGCCTATGTACTTGATGAAGACAGAAGCTTTGCAAAACGTTGCAACCTTGCCATGGTTGACTTGGAACCAGTTCCAGAAGAAGACGATATTTTAGAAAAACTTCACCATCACGGTGGCGACCTCATGCATAAAGGGCGTGTTGATATCAGCGCCAATATGACAAAACACGATGATGAACGCCTGCGTCAACTCATTAGCAATCATCAGCAATATACAGGCTCTGAAAAAGCGAAAGAAATTCTGGAGAATTGGGAAGAATATCGGCCGAAATTCGTGAAAGTCATGCCTGTTGAATATCGACGCGCCTTAAAAGAAATGGAAGCGCAAAAATTGAACGGCATGGAAGCCGCTGAATAGCACTCCTGCACATATAAATAGTGATTTAATCTGGACGAGATATTATGGGTAAAGTAACAGGCTTTTTGGAAATCGACAGGCGCGAACTGAAATATGAACCTGCCTCGGATCGTATTCGCCATTTCCGTGAATTTACATTGCGACCGTCTGAAAATTCAATAAAAAACCAGGCAGCCCGTTGCATGGATTGCGGCGTGCCATTCTGTCAGGGCGATAATGGTTGCCCCGTTGAAAACCAGATTCCAGATTGGAATGATCTTGTTTATAACGGCAATTGGCAAGAAGCGGCTGAAAACCTGCATTCAACCAACAATTTCCCAGAATTTACTGGCCGCATCTGCCCTGCTCCTTGTGAAATGGCCTGTACACTGAACCTTGAAGATGCCCCTGTTTCCATTAAGACGGTAGAACAGGCAATTGCAGATAAAGCATGGGATAATGGCTGGGTAAAACCACAAATCTCACTGGAAAAAACAGGGAAGAAAATTGCCGTTATCGGCGCTGGCCCTGCCGGCATGGCAGCAAGCCAACAGCTTGCCCGCGCAGGCCATGAAGTCCACCTTTATGAACGTGAACCGCGTGCTGGAGGGCTTTTAACCTATGGTATACCTGATTTTAAGATGGAAAAACATCATGTTGAGCGGCGCGTAAAACAAATGGAGGCCGAAGGGGTTATCTTTCATTTTAAAACCAATATTGGTGTTTCAACAACACTGGATGAACTGGAAAAAAACCATGATGCGATTCTTTTGTGTACGGGGGCAGAAAGCCCCCGCAACCCTAAAATTCCTGGCATGGAGCTTTCAGGCGTGCATTATGCCATGCCTTTTCTTGTCCAGCAAAATCGCCGTGTTGGCGCTGAAACAGAAATTCCAGAAAATCTGATTTCAGCAACGGCTAGAAATGTCGTTGTTGTCGGTGGCGGTGATACGGCATCAGACTGTATTGGAACCTCTTTCCGCCAAGGCGCAACCAGCGTTACCCAAATGGATATTCGTCCTGAAGCTCCTGAAAAGGAAGACAAGCTTGCCACATGGCCTTATTGGCCAACACGGTTTACAACATCAACCTCACAAGCAGAAGGCGCAAAACGCGAATTTCAGGCAGCCACTCTGGAATTTGTTTCCAAAGGGAATACAGGTAAACTAACCCATGTAAAATGCGCGAAAGTGGATGACAAACGCCAACCTATTGCAGGCACTGAATTTTTTATTAAGGCAGATTTGGCTCTAATTGCCATTGGTTTTGCAGGACCAAATGAAGAAACCTATCTTGCAGGTAAAAACCTAGAAATATCTGAAGATAAACGCGAAAACCGTACCATTGTGGCCAATGAATTAAACTATAAAACATCAAAAGACGATCTTTATGTTGCAGGCGATGCCCGCCGTGGCCAATCCCTTGTGGTTTGGGCTATCCGTGAAGGTCGCCAAGCCGCCCACGCCATTGATTTAGCTTTGATGGGCAAAACCGATTTGCCTCGCTAAAGCTTGATAAAAGATCAAGACTTTATTGAACAGAACTGCCTTTTTTAGGGGCATGATCTAAAAGGGCTTGTTCATCCTTCTTGTTTTTCTCTTCCTCTGAGGGCCATATAAAATTATCGACCCGCCCATGAGGGGGTGTTAAAGCTTTGCCATCAACAAAGAAAGAACGTGCTTTTTCATCTTTATAAAACGACCGCGTTCTACCATTTCCACCAGACAAAACCTGATTTTCCAAAAGCGCTGGGCGGGTTAATAGAATAATTTGTTGAACACCATCTTTCTGTTTACCGAGCGAATTTGCAGAAAGACTTTCATCAAAGTTTTCATCCAAAATAGCATCAATTTCTCGCTGAACATATAAAGCAAGCTTGCGCGCCCCGCTTTTTGTAAAGCCTATGCCATCATCTTCTCTCAACCTTACCCGTTCCCCTGATATATTGGGGCCAAATGCTGAATAATTAGCTTTTCTAGACAAAAACCCTTCTTCAACATTAATTAGACGAAATTTAAGGGGAGCCAAGGTAGAGCGTTGCAAGGCTATAACTTCCCGCATTTTTTCTGATCTCTCATTGTTCAGAACCGGCGGCGGTAAAACCCATATAACAGGTTTACCCAAAAGTTGTATTTGCGCGCCAATATCCACCAATCGGCGCCTATAAGCACGTTGCCACCCCTTACTATTGAAGACAAATTCACTGCCGGCTTCACGAATAGAGTTTAAATCATGCGTACCAATTGAAACAACAACCGCTTTAACCCGGTCCCCAATAAAATTAAAACCAGAAGCATCAAGCCACGGGTAAAATCCATTACTTGTAATGGCAATATCATTTTGTATTTTTGAGGCAATTAACACCGATGGTGTTCTTTTATAAGCTTCAACAAGCCCTGATGAAATGGCACCAGCAGTGCTATCACCAATCACAACAATACGGTTAGCCTCCTCAATTTTTGGCAAAGCCTTTGTAATTGCCTTTTTTCGATTTTGAGGCGAGCGTTTCTTTCGCTTAACAGTTTCTTTTTGCGGCGTCTTCTTAACTTCCTTCTTTTGACTACGCCCAAATAGACGCTGGAAAAAACCGCGTTTTTTCTTTTCTTGCGCCATGGCAATCCCATGCCCATCAAAAATGGGAAAAACACTTTCTAAGGTCAAAACACCTATCGAAAGCAAAATTACAAGTAAAAACGTTGGAAATCTTTTCATCATTTGACAATCAAAATCATTCAATTTGCAATCTTTTTAGCAGCTCTTCTGTTAAAAATCCATCGGGTACAAGTTGTTTTGATTTTTGAAAAGACCGAACGGCCCTGCGCGTTTTGGGGCCAACAAGGCCATCAATACCCCCCGCATCAAAACCAGATTCTGTTAAAAGTCGCTGCGCCACCTCAACCTCATTCTTATCAAGCGGTTTTAAATGACGAGGCCATTCAGCCACGACCAAAGGCTTATCCTTCAAGCCATTAGAAATTAACCCGATAGCCAATGCATAAGCATTTGCATTATTATAACGCTTTAAAACATCAAAATTCTTAAACAGTAAAAAAGCAGGTCCCTGATAACCAGAAGGCAAATAGAGATAAGCCGACTGTTTGGTTAAAGTATTTGCTTTAATTGACCCTTCATTCAATATTTTAACACCCAAACGCTGCCAATCTTTAAGACTTTTTTTAAGGTTCTTATCTGCCAAAAAATAATCAAACCCTTTCGGCAACGCCACCTCCACCCCCCATGGTAAATCTTTTTGCCATCCGCTTTGATGAAGGTAATGAGCAGCAGATGCCAAAGCATCCAGTTCAAAATGCCAAATATTGCGCTTACTATCACCATCAAAATCAACCGCAAACTGTAAATAGGTGGTAGGAATAAATTGCGTATGCCCCATCGCACCAGCCCATGAACCTGTCATATGGTTTGCATCAATATCGCCATTTTGAAGGATTTTTAAAGCCGCTATAAGTTGCGCCGTTGCAAAATTTGCGCGCCTTTCATCAAAAGCTGCAAGCGTTGAAAGGGAACGCACAACATTTTTAACAATCTTCTCATTATTTAAAATTTCACCATAAGACGATTCAAGTCCCCAGATAGCAACCAGAATTTCTGGCTCCACACTATAGGTTTGATAAATCTTCAATAAATCCTCTTTTAAAAGCGCATATTTTTTCTTGCCCTTTTTTAGACGTTTTACAGAAACAGCCCTATCAAGATAATCCCAGATAGCACGCTTGAACTCTGCTTGGTTTTGCGCCGCTTCAAGAACGCTTAAATCAGGTTTCAGGCTTTTAAAAGCTTTTTCAAGTACCTCCGCTGTAATGCCATTTAAGAGGGCTTTCTTCTCAAAATTAATTTGCCATTCTTGAAAAATACGCCCCTCTTGCCCAGATGCTTCAGCGTGAGCAAGAAAATTTGCATAAGTGAAAAACAAAACAACTAAGCAAAAACGGCACATTAAGCTTTCCTTTTCTCATTGAATATTTTTAAAATTAAGAGATAACTTTAATAATTCCAATAGTTTTCATATATAGAACAGGCTTGTCATTATTCTGCCATCACAAAAGCTGAAAACCAACTAAAGGTCATGCAATAAAAAAAATTGGGGATGAAACCATTATGACAAAAAAAATACGGACAGCCGTTTTGCCCGTTGCAGGCATGGGAACGCGTTTTTTACCGGCAACCAAAGCAATTCCAAAGGAAATGTTAACAGTGGTTGATAAACCTGTTGTTCAATATGTGGTTGATGAAGCTTTGGAAGCTGGCATTGAACATATTGTTTTTATTACGGGCCGTTATAAAGGCGCCATTGAAGAACATTTTGATATTCACTACGAACTTGAAACAACCTTAAAAGAACGCAATAAAGTTGATGCATTGGAAGAAATTGCGCGTGTTTTACCACAAGCAGGGTCATTTTCCTTTACGCGTCAACAAGCCCCATTGGGCCTTGGCCATGCTGTATGGTGTGCCAGACAAATCGTTGGACACGAGCCTTTTACCCTCCTATTACCAGATATGCTGAAAAACGGGAAACCGGGCTGTTTAAGCCAGATGCTTGGCGCTTATGAAAAATATGGCCAAAATGTTGTTGCCGTTGAAGAATGCCCGCCAGAAGAAGCCTTCAAATATGGCGTTGTTGGTGTTGGCGATGGGGATATGGCAGGTTTTCAAATTACTGAAATGGTTGAAAAACCGCCAAAAGGCAAAGAACCATCCAATCTTTTCATTTCCGGACGCTATATTTTGCAACCTGAAATTTTCGATATTTTGGAAAGTCAGAAACCAGGTGCCGGTAATGAAATTCAATTAACCGATGCCATGGTCACATTGGCCGAGAATCAGCGCTTTACCGGTGTTAAATTTGAAGGAGAAGCTTTTGACTGCGGCACGAAAGTTGGCTTTTTAGCCGCCAATGTCGCCTATGCCCTTAAGCGCAGTGACATCGCCCCTGCTTTCCGTGAAGAGTTGGAACTTATTTTAAATAGAGCTTAACGCTCTGCCCTTACGCCTAAAGAGATCGTGTTGGCAGTAAAATCTGCCACACCATCTGCCGTGAACTGGCGAGCAAAATCATAATCAAGGGCAAGTTCCAAATAACGGTTTAACTGATATTCAAGACCAAGGCGCGCCTCAACAGTCGTATCTGTTCCAAGATCTGCCCCATCAACCTGAAAAATCAGTCCGGTTCCCGCAATGGCAGTCAGATTTTCACGCAAATCTCTGGTAACATTCAAATCAAAGTCATACGTTGTATCCCCGGGTGTCGCAATGGAAGGAAAAGCATCCAGTGTTGTTGACCCGGTTAATTGAATAGTCGTTAAGCGTCTTGGAGACCAATTAAGATCAAAAGCTGTCACAAAGGCCCCGAAATCCTCAATTACAGAGCCATCAATTAAATTTTGCTCAAAACCAATAGCAATTTCTCCATTGAATTTCTCACCCCGATCAATATCAATCCCGACAAGCCCCCGCAATGCGGTTACATTACGTTCATTGCCAAAGATGTCGGTATCTTCATCAAATATCTCCCGCGAGGCATCGACCTCAACAAAAGGAGAAAGCGTCTGCCGTGAGAGATATGTTCCCCGCAAATTTATCCCAATAAGGCTTGAGTTCAAGTCATCTTGATCTTGTAAAATGCCCGCGGCATCAACAAAATCGCCATTTACATTGCGGCTAAAGCGCAATTCAGTCTGGGTGTTGATTTTTCCGATAACATGATCAAGCTGAATTCCGGCTGTTGTTGTAAATTCCAACGGGTCATCGGCAACACCTGTTAAATCATCTTCCTGAGCGGCAAATTCAAAACGTCCAATAATGGCCGTGTCGTCATCAATATCGTATTGGCCGGTTAAATTAGTAATCACTTCAAGATCGGAGGTATCATCCCCGCTAGCGAAACGATCAAGCCCCCCTTGCACTTGGAAGGCAATCGAATGACGGGAAAAGTCTGATTCAATACCAAGGGATGGTGTCACACTTACAAAAGCCGAGCCTGATCCTGTCACATCATTTGTACTATTGGAAGAATAGCCTGTATCAACCGAAAGGGAGGGCCGGATAATAAATTTTCCCGCCCTAAGCCCAAGAGGTGTGAAAGGCTCCCCGCTAATAGATGCACCCCCTTGCCTCCCTGCGCCTCCCCCTTGCAAAGGAAGCGTTCCACCCAATGCTTGCTGGTCGGCGCCTTCAGGTGTTATGGCAATTTGTTGACGATTGGCAGGTGTCAACGCATCCGTCACAAGAGATTGCGATCGCGGCAGGGGAATTTGTGAAATATTATCGTCCTGGTTAATATCTAGCCGCCCACGATCGATAGAATCGTTCAGTCCAACATTTTGTCCACCCGCTAGACCATCACTTAATAGCAAGTTTTGCTCTGTCGCCGCAGTATCATTTCCAAGACCGGCCTGCGATGATAAAAGAGCCGGATTTAATCCGTTTAAATTTTGATCAAAGGTCTGGGCATGAACAGAAAATGGAAAAAGTAGTGCAGAAAGTGTCAGGCACAAACAAAACCATAGCCTATGCATCAATTGCACAGGCCTCTTAAAACCAGTTTCCTTTTTTAAAAAAAACACCAAAAATTCCAGAACCCTTAAGATCAAACCTAAACAGACCGTAAACAATCATCGTAAACAAAACGTTGTCATTCTTAGGAGAATGCGTTAAAAAACGCCTTCATTCATAGGGGTTGGTATTCATGGAAAATATAGCATTAAACACGATGACTGGAGAATCCGATGATCAGATAACTTCAACAGAGATTAGGCAAATAAATGCCTCAGCCCGCAGAACTTTAATGAGTGAACAGGCAGGCCTTTCTCTATTAACAGAAGCTTTTGAAAATGGATTAAGCACCGAATTTCCCAAAGCCCTTAACCTTATTCGCAAAGCAACGGGGCGGGTTATTGTAACCGGTGTTGGAAAAAGTGGTCATATCGGTTCAAAAATTGCTGCAACCCTTGCCTCAACAGGAACGCCGGCATTCTTTCTTCATGCTGCAGAAGCAAGCCATGGCGATTTAGGTATGGTCACAAAACAAGATGTTGTTATTGCACTTTCATGGTCGGGTGAATCTACCGAACTCCACGCCATGCTGGATTATGCAACGCGTTTTACCATCCCCCTCATTGCCATTACATCAAACAAGCAAAGCGCATTAGGGCGCCATGCTACGGCCTGCCTTGAATTACCCAAAGCAATCGAAGCCTGCCCCCATAATCTAGCGCCCACAACATCCACAATTATGCAATTGGCAATTGGCGATGCTCTATCCGTTGCACTTCTTGAAACAAGAGGGTTTTCAGCCAATGATTTTGGCCTTTTCCATCCAGGTGGACAATTGGGAGCCAAATTAAAAACCATAGGTGAGATTATGCATCATGGCGATGCGCTACCCTTGGCCGGATTGGCCATGCCCATGACAGAAGCCATTATAAAAATGAGCGAAAAAGGATTTGGCTGCCTTGGTATTTGCGATGATGCCGGAGAGCTTGCTGGCATTATAACAGATGGCGATTTGCGGCGTCATATAAACGACAACCTTTTAGACCTCACCACTAAAGATGTTATGACCCCGAAACCTGTCACAACACAGAAGAAAAAACTAGCCAGTGCCGCCCTTGATATTATGAACTCTTCAGGCAGCGCCGGTATTACAACTCTTTTCGTAGTTGAAAATAAAAAGCCCATTGGGCTTGTCCATATTCATGACCTTTTGCGCCTTGGGGTTGCTTAAACAAGATAAGACCACAGAACCTTCATTTAACAGTTTATGAAAAAATCAGCATAACAAGATCATAAACCAAAAATGAAGCATAGAAAATAATTTCTTATATATTTCAATATTTTAAGTTTCCTGTAAATAAAATTACAGGAAACTTAAAAATACTTTTTCCTTATCCGCTTTTTAATAACGGTAATATTGGCGCCTACGCTTGCTTTTTTTATTCTGCTCATAAATTGCACCGGAAGCAGCACCTGCAGCACCACCAATGAGAGCGCCAGCAGCTAAAGGCCCACCTGTCGCCGCAGCAATGCCTGTACCTGCAGCAGCGCCAATCGCCCCCCCTGTTAAAGCTGTTTTTTCCGTTCTTGTTGTGTTACAAGCTGCAAGAGTGAGCGTTAAAAGAATAACTGCACCCGTTTTTGCAGTAAATGACATATAATGGGCCATAAGATTTCCCTCTTTCCCGAATTTCTTTATTGTAAACTGTACAATGCAAAGGCAAATGCCAGATCGATTAACAAGTCATGCCTTATTAATTGGGCGTGAAATATGGCAGTAACGTGATTTTTTAGAGGTCTTTTTTAAGGGTAACGGCATTAATGACAACACATGTCAAACGTCTTGATGATGGTATGATAAACCGTATCGCAGCAGGTGAAGTGATTGAACGCCCTGCTAGTGTGGTTAAAGAATTGGTCGAAAATGCCCTGGATGCAGGGGCTAATGCGATAGAAATTGTAACCGCTGGAGGCGGCAAAAACCTTATCCGCATTAGTGATAATGGTAAAGGCATGAGCCTTGAGGATTTAAGTCTTGCTGTTCATCGTCACTGTACATCCAAACTAACAAACGATCTTTTAAATATTCAAACACTTGGTTTTCGCGGTGAAGCTCTGCCCTCCATTGGCGCTGTTTCTCATCTTTCTATTGCGAGCAGACTTTTGAATGCCTCAACTGCTTATGCTATTCATGTTTCAGATGGCCAAATAGAAGAACCAAAAGTTACCTCATGGGCAAAGGGAACACGTGTTGAAGTCAAAGAGCTTTTCTTTTGCGTTCCAGCGCGCTTGAAATTTTTGAAATCAGACAGGGCAGAAGCCAATGCAATTACAGATGTAGTAAAAAGGATTGCCATTGCAAACCCTGAAGTTAGTTTCACACTCGCCGGTAGCGACCGGAAGGAAAGTTTCTTTCCTGCCAGTAAAACAGATGATTTAACGAATGCCTTTCAAGAACGTTTACGACAGGTTTTAGGCCGTGACTTCATTGATAATGCTCTTTTCCTTGATGAAGAGCGGGAAGATGTGCGCCTTTCAGGATTTATCAGTTTACCGACTTATGATCGCGCGAATTCTCTTCATCAATTTTTATCCGTTAACCAGCGCCCTGTGCGTGATCCTCTTCTTTTATCTGCGATTCGAGGCGGATATGCCGATACGCTTACGAAAGGACGTTATCCTGTTTTAACCCTTTTCATAGATATTGCACCCTCACAGGTTGATGTGAACGTACACCCAGCAAAATCTGATGTGCGTTTTCGTGACCCAGGCCTTGTGCGCGGATTAATTGTTGGCGCGATAAAAAGAGCCTTAGCAACACGCGATATGACAGGCGATACAACAAGCACATTAGCAACCCTTAAAGCCTTCCAAAAAGAACAAAATCAAAAAGAACCTGAAACCCCTTACAAAAATAATCAAAGCATATTTTTTAAAAGAACACCTTTGACAAACTGGCAGGCCGATTTATCCCCTACCCGCCCTTTAAGAGGTATGGAAGATAGCCCCGCCGATCGCCTTAGTGCTGTTTCCGGCCCTTCTGCCAGAGGTTGGCAAGCCCCATTTGACCACACCTTATCAAAGCACCCTTTGGGTGCTGCTCGCGCGCAACTTCATGAAAATTATATTATTTCCCAAA
This sequence comes from uncultured Alphaproteobacteria bacterium, assembly GCA_938034375.1. Classification (GTDB taxonomy): domain Bacteria; phylum Pseudomonadota; class Alphaproteobacteria; order Rhizobiales; family JACESI01; genus JACESI01. The sequence continues at coordinate 19,527 of CALHLB010000011.1, forward strand.
CAGAGGAAGGTTTGGTTTTAATTGATCAACATGCCGCCCATGAACGCCTTGTTTATGAACGCATGAAAAAACATCTTGAAGAGCAGTCGATTGAAAGGCAAGCCCTTCTTATTCCTGAAATTGTTGATTTGCCAGAAGAAGACGTTAATAACATCATCGAACGAACTGAAGATTTGTCGCGCCTTGGCCTTGTTATTGAAACTTTTGGACCAGGTGCTATTGCTGTGCGGGAAGTTCCTGCCCTTTTGGGAAAAGCCGACATCCAAGCACTTATTTCAGATCTGGCTGATGAATTATCTCTGCTAGAAGCAACATCCCTTTTACAAGAAAAACTGCATGCCGTTCTGTCACGCATGGCCTGCCACGGATCTGTTAGGTCTGGCCGCCGCTTGACAATTGAAGAAATGAATGCACTTTTGCGTGAAATGGAAGAAACACCAAATTCCGGTTCATGCAATCATGGACGACCGACTTTTATTCGACTTTCGCTTAATGAGATTGAAAAACTTTTCGATAGACGCTAAATAACACTTATGAACAGATTTGACCTACCCCTTTCAAACCAAGAAGCCCGCATTCAATACGATCATGCGGACTATCATATTGTTTCTTCCGGCTCGTTTGTGAATTGTGCTGTAACGGGCAAACCCATTCCCGTGGAAGAACTCAAATATTGGAGCGTTGAACGTCAAGAGGCTTATTACGATGTTCAAGCTTCATGCAAGCGCTATATGGAAACTTTAAAGGTCAAGAGTTAGAAGCCAATTTTCAAACTTTTTGGCATGTTGGGGAATAATCGTTACCTTAACGATCTTAGTTTTTTGATAAAGTTTACTTAACAAGTTTTTTTTACCCCGCAAACGGACAGCATCCTTTTCAGTTGTAACAGGTATTGCTAAAATTTCTGTCGCTCTTGCAAGTAATTTTTTAGCCTCCATCTCACTGAAAAAATGATGGTCGGGGTAAGAATGCGCTTCACTTATGTTAAATCCATTCAGTTTTAGACTGTGAAAGAATTTTTCTGGATCCCCAATACCAGAAAAAGCCATATAAGACTGCTTCTCATCAGGCTTATCCAATAAACACAATTTTCCGCGCAAAACCGGTTTGCTTTTTTTTTCGAAAGCCTTGACCAAACTCTTGATATTTTCTGCTTGTTCACGCCCATCATTGATTAAAAATAACGCGCTCGCATAATGAATCTGTGTTTTAAGAGGCGCTCTTAGAGGGCCTGAAGGTAAGGTGCGACTATTACCCAAGCCTCTGGCATCATCAACAACTAGAAGGGCGTGGCTAGGTTTAATTTTCGCACTTTGAAAGCCATCATCCATAATCACAAGATCAACATCAAGATTGCTCTCAATAAATTTTATGCCCGCCACACGATCTTTAGCAATAATAGTCTGTGCTTTACTGGCAAGTAATAAGGGTTCATCGCCTACCTCTTCAGCGCTATCTTCTTCACTATCAACAAGATGGGGGC
>CALHLB010000012.1 GCA_938034375.1 uncultured Alphaproteobacteria bacterium
CCGGCGCTTTGGGGCTAGAAGAAATATTAAAGGCAAAAGCGCGATTAATGAGACCAGTGCCATAAAATAAAAGGCGCTGGAACCATAAATTTCGAAAAGAATGCCACTCATATATGTCAAAATCGCCATAGTAAGGCCTGAGATGAAAACCATGGCGCCCTGTGCAGCTGGTGTTCCCTTTTCATCAAATTCAGCCGATATAAAAGATTGCATACCAAGATAAGTGGCACCAAAAGTAAAACCATGTAAAATTTGAAGCAGCAATATTTCAATAACACCTTCTATTTCAGAATGAAGCCCCCATCTTATCATCGCAGCCATGCCACCAAGTACCAAAAGCACTGCCGGCGACATGCGATTAAAAAGAAACTTGGCTTGAGTAAAAAGAATAATTTCAGATAGAACACCAATAGCCCAAAAAGCCCCGATTTCATAGGTTGAATAGCCCCGCGCCACCCAGTCAATCGTGCCAAATCCATATAATAAGGCATGGCTTGCCTGCAAAAGCGAAGCGCTCACAATAACAGCAAGGAAAACAGGCTCTTTTAAACAGGTAACCAAAGAGCGCAACAGGTTTTCCCCTTTCTGTTGACGAGAAGAAGCAGGCTCATGATAAACAGGTAATAAAAAAGCCGCTAAAAAACCAAGCAGCAACATTGCAGTAATTAACAGATATGCATCAATCCCCTCACGAGTTTGAATTAAATAGCCAGCCACAAGATTGCTGATAATAAAGGTAACGGAACCCCAAAGCCTAATCCTGCCAAAATTGGCATCATGCAATCGTACCTCTGTGAGAATGAATGAGTCACCTAGCGGTAAAAGAGCAGCAAAAAAAATTCCATAAACAGCGATGAGAAAAACAAGAATAGCAAACTCATCAAAAAAACCAATACTGAAAAAAATCGCGAGAGATAAGAAGCTATATAAAAGTGCGGCCTGCCTGCGCGTTGGAAACCAGGCGACCATGGTCGTTACAAAAGGCGTAAAAATCACCTTCATCAATAGAGGAACAGAAAGAAGAAATGCAATTTCTGATTTATTAAATCCATTGCTTTCTAGCCATAATGGAAAAAAAGGCAGGTAAATCCCTAATGCTAGGAACACTGCACCTATAAAAAAGGTAATTTTCACTGAAGAAGTCATCTAAACCGGTTCATATTTTAACGAATCTCATTAATAGTTACACTTAAGTAACGAATTTTGCGCTTAATTCATAGGCAAAATAGCTAGGTATGTTGAAATGGGTGAATTGGTCAAAAAAGCAGATATATCGGAAGAAGACTATCGCGCAATAGAAGAGGCTGTTATGGAAACAGCACGTGGCCGCTGGTTTCTCTCTGAATATGCCCGCCGCAACCGTGTCGCCGATACAGACAGAGTCCTCAATGCGATTGATGAAGTAAAAACCTTTATCACCCGGGAACATGAACCCGCAGACGTTATGCAAATGCGTCTTGATATTGTTGATATGACTCAGAAAATTGAACAAATTAAAACTGAAATTGCCAATACAGACCATTCAAAGCCCTCCATTAGCGATGCTCAAGTTGAACTTAATGTCGTTGTTGATGAGACCGAACAGGCAACATCAACTATTTTAAATTCTGCCGAACAAATTCAGGGTTTATGCTGGGAAATTAGGGAAAATGGGGGTGTTGACGCTGAATGCGATAAAATTGATGAATTCGCAACGGAAATTTATATGGCCTGCTCCTTCCAGGATATGACAGGGCAAAGGCTGCGTAAAGTTGTTCAACTCACACAAATGCTGGAAGAACGCTTAACCGCTATGGTGGGCCTTTGGGATCCGGAAGAACTGGAACGCTATTGCGAAACACCGGAAAAGCTAAGTGAAGTTGAAGCCTTGACAAACGGCCCAGCCATGCCTGGCCAAGCACAAGACCAAAGCCAGATTGACGCCGTTCTAAATGTATCAGAAAATATAAACAAAGGCGTTATACCACCTGATGACCTTGAATGGCAGGAAGAAGATGAGGATTCAGACAGTGATGACCCATTCATTATAAATGATCAGGACGTTGATGTTGATTTCGACCATTCAGCTGGCCTGCCAGATGATAATGAAGATGATATCGTTGCATTTGAAGAAGATGAAACATCAGAAGATCTTTATGATGAACCTCATATCCCAGAAAATGTTAGACTTGAAAACGAGCAGGCTACCGCTACTTTTGAGGAAATAAAGACGACCACATCCTCAACCACTGAAATAGAAGACCTAGAACCCCTTGAACAAAGAAGTGCTTTATTCAATTAATCATTCAAAAACCCGACACCCTTCATACATCAAAAACGCTTTTTGAAGAGTTTCTGGCATAATATTACCCCCGGATAAAATCGCGACAACGACCTTTCCATCAACATTTAATTTGCCGGCCAAAAGGGCAGCTAAAGCAACTGCGCCACCTGGTTCCACAACAAGTTTTAATTCATGAAAAGCAAAGGCAACAGCCATCAAAGCCTCATCATCTGTTACAACAAGACCGTCTTTTGCAAAATCTTTCATCAAATTGAAGCTCAAGCCCCCTGGTGATGGGGTCAATATTGCATCACAAACAGAACCCGTTTTCCTCTCATTCACCTCATTTTTTCCAGATTTTAAAGAACGGGCATAATCATCAAACCCTACCGGTTCTACTGTATGCAGAACAGTCTCAGGAAAATGCTTCTTCATCACAAGGCCAATACCAGCCGTTAACCCACCGCCGCCAGTACAAACCAAAACCTCATCAGGTGTCAAAGAGCGCTTGTCAAGCGCCGCAACAATTTCCAGCCCACAAGTACCCTGTCCCGCAATAACGTGCGGATTATCATACGGATGAATAAGAAAAGCACCGGTTTTCTTTTGATATTCTGATGTTAAGGCTTCACGGTCTTGCTTGCTACGATCGTAAAAAATAACATCCCCACCAGATCTTTTCGTCCGTGTAACTTTAATTTCCGGCGCATCTGAAGGCATTATGATGGTAGCGCGCACACCATGCAGCCTTGCAGCCTCTGCAATGCCTTGTGCGTGATTACCTGATGAACAAGCAAGTAGCCCCTTTTCATGAATATCATAGCCACTCTCTTTAAGAATAGATATGGCATTCATCGCACCTCGAAATTTAAAAGATCCCGTTCTTTGAATATTTTCAGCCTTAAAAAAAATTTGCGCTCGAAACCGCTCATTCAATAATGGAGAGGTTAATAACGGAGTATTGACGGCAGAGTCTTTTAAGCGATCATAAGCCTCAACTACATTTTTGTAAGTCAGAAAATCCAAAACACTCTCCTAAAAAGGATAACAAATTTCTCGCCTTCTCAGAAAAAGTTCTATGCAGCCTTAGAAAAAGATAGCACCTCTTTGCGGCTTACCAAAATATTTTCAATAAAAAGCTCAGCCGTCTTTTTCCAAGATCGATCTTCAGCAAAATTCCTGCAATCCGTACGCTTACAGGTAAGTGCTTTTTTAATGGCTATTTCCAAATCATCATCAAGAGCAGCAATATCGTCATGCCCGCCAGCAACATCAATAGGCCCCATAACCGGATAAGCAGCAACCGGCAAACCACTTGCTAACGCTTCAAGTAAAACAATTCCATATGTATCTGTTTTGCTAGGAAAAACAAAAACATCTGCAGATGCATAAATTTCTGCCAAATCATTGCCAAATTTAGCGCCTAAAAACTTGACTTCAGGAAATCTGTTTTCAAGCTCTTCTCGTGCTGGCCCATCCCCAACGACAATCTTGGTTCCAGATAGGTTTATTTTCAAAAATGCTTCAATATTTTTTTCAACGGCAACACGGCCAACATAAAGTTGAATAGGTCCACCATAACCCAAGTCAGTACGCTTACGCGGGTGGTAAAGCTCAGCATCAACACCACGCGACCAATCTCTTAAACGTTGAAATCCATGTTCTTCAAGCTCTCGCCGCAAAGTCTTGGTTGCTACCATACATCCAAGACCTGAATTATGAAAACGCCTTAAATAAGCATATGTCCAGCTAACAGGAATGGGAAAACGGGCATTAACATATTCTGGAAAACGCGTGTGATAACTTGTTGTGAAGGGAAGTTGTCGCGAAAGGCAATAACGGCGTGCAGCCATGCCCAACAGGGCTTCTGTTGCGATGTGAATGTGATCGGGCTTAAAACTTTCAACCTTGCCCGCAATACCGTTTGCAGTGGTAAGTGATAACCTGATTTCCGGATAGGTTGGGCAAGGTACTGTGAAAAAGGATTGAGGGGAAATAATTAAAACCTCATGACCCATAGCCAAAAGCTCTTGGCGCGTTCTTTCAAGTGTTCTAACAACCCCGTTTACCTGCGGGTGCCAGGCGTCTGTTACAATAACAAGCCGCATAACAAAGCCCCCTTTATAAATTAAGCAGCAACCTGCCCTTCATCAAAATCTCGCTTGGAATTTTCCTCATTCACTTTTTGCATATCTTTAACTTCTGTCCAACGAACAATTTCCAGCGTACCATCATGATTTTCAGCAACCAATGTGCAGCTTTCAACCCAGTCACCTGTATTAACATATTCAATACCATAATCTTGATGCATTGTTGCATGGTGAATATGCCCACAAATAACACCATCAACCTGTGTTCTTTCCGCCTCGGAACAAAGTGCTTTTTCAAATTCTCCAACGAAATTGACAGCTGATTTTACTTTCATTTTTGCCCAGGCAGAAAGAGACCAATAAGAAAGCCCCATCATGCGCCGCATACGGTTAAGATGTGTATTGACTTTGATAGCCAAAACATATGCGCCATCCCCCAAAGATGCCAGCCACTTGGCATGGCGTACAACAATGTCAAACTGGTCGCCATGAATAACAAGAAAGCGCCTGCCATCCGCCGTTTCATGGACAAGACGGTCAACAACTTTCACACCACCAAAATGAGTTCCAAGATAATCTCTTAAAAATTCATCATGGTTACCCGGTAGATAAACAACATCAGCCCCTTTTCTTGCAAGGCGTAGAAGTTTTTGCACAACATCATTATGCTTTTGCGGCCAATACCAGTTTTTCTTTAATCGCCAACCATCAACAATATCCCCAACAAGATAGACGCTTTCCGCGCTATGATAACGCAAAAAATCTAACAGAAGCTCTGCCTGGCATCCCTTAGAGCCTAAGTGTACATCTGAAATAAACAGGGTGCGAAAATGTTTTATTTCCTGTTCATCTTTATTGGGTGTCTGGTCCATAGTCATATCCCAAAGTTTTTAACATCGTGAAAAGATAATAGATTATGCTAATGGCAGAGTCTTATCTCAGAAATGTGACGATTCTAAAATAATCAAATACCTTTCTATCTCAACATATTATCATAAACATCTTGGCAGCATAAAGTCATCACAATACTTGGTATGAAAACACTAAAAAATGAAAAGCTGGCAAAGTGCCAGCTTTAATAATCTGATTTATCCATCCCTAAAAACGAATGCGATTACCAACTGAGAAGATAAAAATATCACTATCTGCTGTACCGCTGGCAATTGCCGTTCCTTGCAGGGGAAGAGGAAGGGCAGTCCCTCCAGTTGTTGCAGCAGATTGGAAACGATTACCAACCTCGGTATCACGCTCAACCCTCACCCAGGTAAAGGCAAAGTCCAATTCTATATTTTCTCTAATATTATAGGAGCCACCAGCAGAAAACCATAAACGGTCATTATCTGGCAGTGCCAAACTTCTGTCTTCATCATTGGTTGGTGAGGTTTCATAAGCAACACCTGCGCGCAATTTAAAACTATCGGTTAAATCATATTCACCACCAACAGCGTAAAAGAAACTGTCGGAAAGGTTAAAATCAAATTCAGCAGCTGTCGCACCGCTTGCATTTGTTACAGAAACACTATCCAACCGGCTCCAGTTTTCCCAAGAAAACTGGGCAAGACCCGTAAAACGATCTGTAAATTTATGGGAAACGCCGACATTAACAATATCTGGCAAGGCAATTTCTGCCTCTGCTGAACCAAGATTTGTGTCAACACCCAAAACACCGCCCGTATTTCTTGATGTTATATCACCGCTCACATCCACTGTCATTTGAGAGCGATAACCAACGCCAATAAGGGTTTTATCGGTTGGTTTAAAAGTTGCCCCAAGCAAAGCCCCAAAGCTAAAACCATCTGCATTCAATTCAAGATTGGATGTATCCAGCTGGTTGGCAGATTGTTCAACCTGAAAATATTGTGCTTGAAGACCAACAGCAACTGAAAACCGTTTATTAAATTTATAGGCCAAACTCGGTTGAAAATTAAAAGACAGAGCGCTGAATTCCTGTGAGGAGAGCGATTCTAGGCTGCCTGGATCAGACCGCGTACCAAGCCCAAATGGTGCATTTATTGCAAAACCAGCCCATAACTTATCATTAATTTGATAAGAAAGATAACTGCCAGGCACCAAGGCCTCCTTGCCTATATTATCTGTTGTAACGCGGTTCCCAAAAGCTGCCAATCTGGTTGCATCAATTGTTGCATTACCCGTATTTGCATTAGCAAGCGAAGTGTCAGCATCTGTAAAAGGCAATATTACAGACAAAGTACCTTCAACAGTAAGCCCTTCAAATTCAGTAATGATGGAAGGATTAAAGAAAGAAGAACTTAAAGCATTTACTTGCGCCGAAGCACCTGCAAATGAAGCCCCTTGCGAATAGGCACTTTGCTCTCTTAGCGCAAAGAATGCAGCATGAGCATTTTGTATAGTGAAAGTAAAAATACAAAAACTGGAACTTAATAAGAGTGTTTTTCCAAATAAACGACCAGTCATCATTTCCCTCCTAATGATACCTCTCAATTTAAAGGATCATAACAAAGAAATTATCGAGACAACAAATGGCCTTACGTTCCCATCAACTGAATATTAGAATTAATATAAAGACTAACGAAATGAATTATTTAGATATAATTTCCCAAATTTTTATCAAAACAGTGAATTTACGTAATGTATTCAATGCTTTATTTATACAAATTTATTGGTATTAAAAAAAAACGTAAAATTTATTACTTTTTGAGATATCGGAAAACATTAATAAAAATCAAAAATGACATAAACTTGTAACATTTATACCACATTTTTACATCTCAATTTAGAACCAAAATGCAACCTGAAAATCTTATAAGACGTAATTTCGCATCACCACAATTGAAAAAAATGGTGAATCGGTCCATACCCCTTCCCAATGGTCAAGCTATCTGCGCTAGCAATTGCACCACTCATATAACGTTTTGAATTTTGTAATGCTTGTTTCATTGCAATATCTTTGGCCAGTTCTGCCGCAATTGCGGAAGAAAGAGTACAGCCTGTGCCGTGTGTATTTTTTGTTTTATACCTTTTAGAACGAAGCCAAATCTTTTGCTCTCCATCATAAAAAAGGTCCCGCGCCTCTTCACCAAGACTATGCCCCCCTTTTAGAAGAATATTTTTAGCCCCCATTTGAAAAAGCGCTTGCGCCTGTAATGCCATTTCCCTTTCATTTTGCGCCTTGGCACGTTTCGTTAAAAAGGCTGCTTCATGCAAGTTGGGGGTTATTACTGTTGCAAAAGGAAAAAGCTTACTTACTAAAGCATCGCAAGCACCCTGTTTTAAAAGCGCATCACCGGATGTTGCAATCATAACAGGATCAAGAATAATGAAAGCAGGTTGAAAGAAAGAAAGCTTATCAGCTACAACATCAATAATTTCTTTATTGGCCAACATACCAATTTTAACAGCGCCAATTGAAAGATCATTAAAAACGCTTGTTAATTGCTGCCCAACAAAACAGGCTGGCACTTCATGGACACCATCAACACCTTGTGTGTTTTGCGCTGTTAAGGCGGTAATAACACTGGCACCATAAACACCAAGAGCTGAAAATGTTTTTAAATCTGCCTGAATGCCTGCCCCACCACTACTATCAGACCCCGCTATTGTTAGAGCGATTGCAGTCATGATATCATCCTTTTTTCAAACTTTTCGCATGGTTTTAAAAGTTTTGATCAAGCCTGCCGTTGAACCGTCTTTATCAATTCTTCCATTTCCCATAAGCAATGGCAAAATATCTTGAGCAAGTTCTTTGCCAAGCTCAACACCCCATTGGTCAAAAGAATTTATGCCCCATAAAACACCTTGCACAAAAACTTTATGCTCATAAAGCGCAATAAGTGCGCCCAATGTATGAGGTGTCAATTTTTCATATAAAAGCATGTTAGAAGGGCGACTTCCCTCAAAAACTTTATGGGGGGCTAGTTTTTTTATTTCATCATCCGTTTTACCCTGTTCTTTAAGGTCTAAAACCACCTCATGAAACGTTTTACCCCGCATTAACGCTTCAGCCTGAGCCAAACAATTAGCGCTTAAAATCGCATGATGCTCTTCCATACCTTTCTGCCCATTGGCAGCTAATAAAAAATCGCAAGGAACAATCTCCTGCCCTTGATGAAGAAGTTGGTAAAAAGCATGCTGCCCATTTGTACCAGCTTCACCCCATAGAATTAGACCTGTCTTAACATCAGATTTGGCCCCATCAAGCCGAATCGACTTTCCATTGCTTTCCATATCGAGCTGCTGCAAATAAGCCGGAAATCTGGAAAGCCGCTGATCGTAAGGCAAAACAGAATGGGAAGAATAACCATAAAAATTCCGGTACCAAATCCCTAATAGTGCCAAAATGACGGGCATATTCTCATGGTATTCTGCTTTTTGAAAATGCTGATCCATTTCAAAAGCACCTTCAAGAAATTGAACAAATTTTTCAAAGCCAATTGCCATCATGATCGAAAGCCCAATGGCAGACCAAACAGAATAACGTCCACCAACATAGTCCCAAAAACCAAATGTTCGTTCTTTCAAAATACCAAATTGAGATGTCTTTTCCAGATTACTCGATAAAGCAACGAAATGCTGCCCAACGGCACTTTCACCTAATTTCTCAACCAGCCATTTTCTGGCAGAGGTTGCATTGACCATCGTTTCTTGTGTTGAAAAAGATTTTGACGCCACAAGAAAAAGTGTCGTTTCAGGAGATATTTTTTTTAATGTATCAAAAAGGTGCGCTCCATCAATATTAGATACAAAATGGCAGGAAGGTCCATCAATATAAGAGGTTAAAGCCTGCACCACCATTGATGGCCCTAAATCAGATCCGCCAATACCAATATTGACAATATCTGTAATTCTATCACCTTGAAAACCTTTATAATTTCCTTCACGAACTGCTGTTGAAAAATTATTCATATGATCAAGTGATTCTTGAATTTCTTGACGAAACAAAGAAGATTTTAAAGGCGCTCTAAGTGCCATATGCAAAACGGCTCGTTCTTCAGTTTCATTAATTTTCTCGCCAGAAACCATCGCCCTAAGCCTATCTGAAAGGCCGCTTTCTTGAGCCAAAGAAGTAAGGGTCTCCATAATATTCTCAGAGATATGGTTTTTTGAATAATCCAGAAATATAGGACCGGCTTGAAGGGAAAATTTGTTAAATCGCATTTTATCCTCTTTAAAAAAAGCATTTAAGTGGATATCTTGCGTCTTTTCCTTCAATTCTACCAACTTGGCATAAGATGGAAATTTTTTCATGAAAAGCGTCCTGCAACTTTTTCTGTCATTCATTAAATGATATTCACACTATAAAATAAAGCTTAAGCTTTAGGCAAAATGCAGACATATTGAAAAATTTGCACATATTCCTTAAAAGTAAGAGCAACTTCTTTGATAGAGCTATTTAAAAAATTATAATTAATGGTCTTTTTATTTAGGAAGGAAAAAACTTCCAGTAGACCAGGGGCCAGGGGGACAGAAATGAAAACAACGCGTAATAAGGCTGATACAGAACTCGTTCGCCAACAAAACCGCTCTTTGGTTTTGGAAGCCCTGCGTATTCATGGTCCTCTTGCCAGCATTGAATTGGGTGAGAAAACAAAGCTTTCCCCTGCTACAATTTCAGCCATTACAAACGATATGCTTTATGAACGGTTGATTGAGGAAGACAAGGAAGAAACCGCCAAAACCCGCAATGCCCAACGCGGTCGCCCGAAAGTAAAATTACGCCTTGCAGCAACAGCTGCCATTATTCTTGGTATTCGCATCACCCATAACCAAATATCCCTCCTTTTAGGTGATTTTTGTGGACAGATAAAAACCAGACAATCTATCGCGCTTGAAACTGTCAACTTGGGTGCAGATGTTTTCAGCAAGATGCTTGTGAAAATAACGCTTGATTTTTTGGAAAAAAACGATGTGAAACCGCTCCATGTTTCCATTATTTCAGTTGCAGTCCAAGGCTCAATTGATGCAAGCAAGGGCGAAATTATCTGGTCACCCGCTTTTTCTGCCCGCCATATTGCCATTTCCAAACCCTTAACTGATGCTATTGGAGCAAAATGCCTGGTTTCAAACGATACCAATACAATCGCACACCTTCTTCATGTTGAAAATATGGATGAAAGATCTTCTTTTGCTGTACTATATTTAGGGTCCGGTATTGGCCTTGGACTTTTTATTAATGGCAAATTACTAGAAGGAACGGAAGGTTCGGCTTCAGAATTTGGCCATATGTTATGGCGCTTTGAAGGCGCCCTTTGTCGGTGTGGTAGAAAAGGATGTATTGAAGCTTATGCCTCTGATTTTGGTATTTATAGAAATGCTCATCCAGAGCTTGCAAAGAATAATCCAGCAACAATTACACCCGATCAAGAAGCTATGAAAGAATTCGCTGATCGAGCCAGAAAAGACGACAGGAATGCTCTAAAAGCTTTCCAAGATGCAGGGTCTGCGATTGGTGATGGTCTGGTAAACCTAATAATGTTGATTAATCCAAAACATATCTATTTCACAGGTCCAGGCATCAATCATTATGACTTATTAGAAGAGTCTCTAAAGCAATCTCTTGTTCATACCGATCACGATGATAAAAAAACGAAACTAAGCCTTTTAAAGGATGAACGAGACCTTATTGAAACAGGGCTTATGGCCCTAGCTTATACATGTCTTGACCGCGAAGTTTTTGCAAAAAGAGTAAGCGTTGCCGATGTCGCAGCTCGTCATGGGCGGCTTTCTTTTTCATAAAAGTATTTTAGTAAATGCTGATTTAGCGCCTTTTAACTTTTTTCTCAGTACTTTCCCTATAGTCCGCACGAAACCGCTGCGCCCTGGAAAAAGCAGGGCGCGCCTTAACGCCATATGAATTAAAAAACTTTTCTCCCAACTCTTTGTCAAACCAAGTTAAACCCAAAAGATAGGTAGAAAGGTCAACCCCTTCAACGTGGCTAACTTTTAATGACGGATTGCGGGCAGAACAACGCCACAAAAAATCAAGACCTTGATGATGATAGCGACATTCATTCCGGTTATAAAGCGTCATCAAGTCATTGATGATAGGGGAATGATTTGATGCATCATTTTTACGACCAGAAGTTTTAATAAAGCCTCGTTTCTTCAAACCTTCAACGGGTAAAAAACCTGCCATGATAGCCGGCGAAAACGTAAAATGTGGATTTTTTCCAATGCGTGCAACACCATAGGCAGAATAATCAGGATGGCCTGTTTTTTCATTAAATTTAATCTCCGAACCAGCACCAAGCCCCCACCAATGGGTTGGAAACTCTCCCTCGCCATGTTTTGAAAACCAGGCACGATCAGCCTTGGAAAGGTCGTAAAGTTCTTTCTGGTAAACAGGGTTTTCAGACAAATCGCCACAGAAATAAAAGCCAAATTGTTGTGTGAAATGTGATGTAAAACGGCGTCCATTAACAGCAAGCAAAGAATGTCCCTCAAATTCAGCCTGCGGCAAGTTTTCAATTTTCTCCAAATAACGCTTCCAAAAACGGGTCGCATTACCAAGCTTACCCTGATGCACTTCAACCGCTCGCCCAAGGCAGGCAAGGGTTACATATTCATCGAACAGATGCGACCAGAAGCGGTTTTCATGTTTTTCCTCTTCACCATGAAAAATCTGGTGAAAACCAGGCTTATCCCCAAATCGGATGGATTGCGCCCAATCGATACTTTCAACCAGCCTCCAGGCAAGTTGCGATGCTTCTTCTGCTTGTTTATCAAAAGGAGCTTTTTCTTCAAAATAACGCGCAACCATAAAGGCACCAACACCTAAAATAGCTGTATCAATTGTTGAAAAAACATGCTGACTGACATTTCTGGGTTTGCCAGAATAGGCGTTGATAAAATGTTTGTACCAACCATTTTGCGAACGGGGCGTATAAAAAAAAGCGTTTTTATCCTCATTTAAAAGATTTTCAAGCGTGACAGCCGCTTTATGAGCAGCACTATCAATAGCGCCCAAACGGTCCCCAATAGCAAGCGACATAAGACCAACACCCGTTGAGGCAATTGAAGATACAGCACTTTCCTGACGCGCATATGATAAATCAATCTTATCCAGATATTGGCCGGTTAAAGGAACACGCAAATGATCATCATAAAGCTTAACAGTTGCAACCAATTGCTTGCGCGCAAATTCATGCTCAAGACTTAATTTTTCATAATCATTAAATGGTACAAGAACAGCTGGTTTTTCCATCGCCTTAATAGGAGAAAAACTCGTAAATAGAAAAAATAGAAAAATGGATAAAAATTTCATAGGAAAAAATAGTCTATTTTTCATAATATTACTCTTATTAATTTTGCCGCACTGCTCTTTTGAGTCTTATAATGGCGAAAAAATGGCAAAAAAGAAAATCACATATCATTAAAATTACGTGAAGTCATATAAATATAGTTCCCAATTAATAAATTAACATGACAGACAGGCTTTTAGGCCTGTCTATTCTTTTTTACCCTCTCAAACATCAACTTGCCTTTAAGGTTTTGGGTCGATTTTTTTTAACATCTAGCCTATTGAGTGCAGAAACATATGCCTTGGCAGAAGCCACTAAAGTATCTGTATCAGCCGATCGACCAGTAACTTGATAGCCATCTTCTTCCAAACGAACTGAAACCTCAGCCTGTGCATCTGTTCCTTCTGTCACGGCATGTACTTGATAGAGCTGCAAGCGCGCTTTATGTTTCAAAATAGCTTTAATAGCATTAAATGTTGCATCAACAGGACCATCTCCCGTTGCTTCACGTGTTTGATGCACCCCATTAACATTGATTGTAACAATCGCCTTTTGCAAACCACCTGTACCGGCGATCACTGTTAAAGCTTCAACTTTATTGGCTTCACCTTTACTTGAAACCTCGTTTTCAACAAGCGCCTCGATATCTTCATCATAAACATTTTTCTTGCGATCTGCCAAATCTTTGAACCGCTTGAAGACATCCAGAAAAGCATTATCACCTAAATCATAGCCAAGATCATTGAGTTTATCTTTAAAAGCATGGCGACCAGAATGTTTGCCCATAACCAAAGAAGTCGCCCTAACGCCAACGCTTTCCGGCGTCATAATTTCATAGGTCCCTGCATTTTTTAACATGCCATCTTGATGAATGCCGCTTTCATGGGCAAAAGCATTTTTACCAACAATCGCCTTATTATATTGCACAGGAAAACCGGAAACAGCAGCAACCAGTTTAGAAGCTTTCATTAAACTTGTCGTTTCAATTCCTGTTTCATATGGCAAAACATCTCCACGTGTTTTAAGCGCCATCACAACTTCTTCCAAAGCAGCATTTCCAGCCCGTTCACCCAAGCCGTTAATTGTACATTCAATCTGCCGCGCACCGCCTTTCAAACCTGCAAGAGAATTTGCAACCGCCAAACCCAAATCATTGTGGCAATGCGTTGAAAATACTGCCTTATCAGAATCTGGTACATTATCGCGCACTGATTGGAACATTTCACAATATTCTTCAGGTGTCGTAAAACCCACAGTATCCGGCAAATTGATTGTTGTTGCACCTGCTTTAATAGCAATATCAACCGCTTTGGAAAGGTAATCAATGCTGGTTCTTGTTGCATCCATGGCAGACCATTCCACATTATCACACAAGGAACGCGCCAGCGTTACAGTTTCGCGGATAATATCAAGCACCTCATCTTCCGTTTTAGACATCTGGTATTTCAAATGAATAGGTGATGTTGAAACAAAAGTATGAATACGTCCCTGCTTTGCGTGTTTCACCGCCTCACCGCACCGCTGAATATCACCAGGAATAGCGCGGGCAAGCCCGGCAATAATGGCTTTATCAGCACGTTTGGCAATTTCTGAAACCGCCTCAAAATCTCCATCAGATGCAATGGGAAAACCAGCTTCAATAATATCAACACCCATCTGGTCCAGAATTTCAGCCACTTGCAGTTTTTCTTCAAGTGTCATTGTAGCCCCAGGCGATTGCTCTCCATCGCGTAAGGTTGTATCAAAAATCACGATTTTATCTTTTTCATTATTGGTCGTCATGGCATTCATCCTGCTATATTCTTTTGCAATAAGAAAACCGCCAAAGGCAGAATTTCATCGCTATCGTATCTTTACATTGGATAAAGCTTTAAGAAAAGCGGCATCGCGCACGCCTCTTCATGCTTTTATAAAATCCCCTAAGAACCCGTGTAAAAAAACACCGCCAGCACTCAGGGGCGCATAAGGAGGAGGTAAGCGACAAACCGAAACGACAGAAGGAAACGGGCAACATAAGAAGCCTCATTTTCATACCCAGATTGTATAAATGTCAAAAAAGACATATCCACTTCCCTGTCTTATTACCTAAACCTTATATTTCACTAATCATCTTGAATTTCAATTAATTTTTAAGCAGAAATCACGCAATATTTCAATTTTAACGCAAAGATATTAAATGTGGCGAAAAATATCCCCTAAATCAAAAAAAAACCCAGAAATAAACACGCGAGCGACCAGAAGAATTCTTTCATAGTAAAGGGCAGCACAAGCTGCTTGAAAGTCAAAGTCAAATTTCAACAGAAAGGAAAAAGACTATGACAACTATTAAAAGTACTCTTATTCGCGCAGGTTTGATTACAGCATTTATGACTGGCTCACTTGCAACAGCCTATGCACAATCAGGTATTTTCAGTACAGAAAAAGCACCAGCTGATGGCGCTGCGACTGAAGAAGTTTTAACATGTGAAGCAGAAATCGCCGAGATTGATAAAGTGCTTCTAACAGCCCAAATCGATACTGACACGCTTGCCAAGGTGGCTGAATTAAAAGAAGCAGCCACAATCAAAAAAGAACAGGGCGATGAAGAAGGCTGTCTTGAAGACGTTAAAACAATCAAGCCTCTTGTTGGCCTTGAATAAGCTTTAAAAATTGGCGCTCTTAATCTCCCGAAGAGTGCTAACAATCTAAACGGTGTGAATTAAAATAATCCACACCGTTTAGAGATATAAAGTTCCCTTGCAAAGAATAACGGCATTCCCGCCAATTCTAACATCAAGCACCGCCCCCTCTTCAATATCAATCTCAAGTAAAATCCTGGACGGACGTCCTATTTCAAAACCTTGCTCAATTAAAAATGAATGGTGACCATCCTGAAGTTTTTCAAAATCAAGAATCGCCTTTGAAAAAGCCGCAACAGCACTGCCCGTTGCAGCATCTTCAACGATGCCGGCATTGGGCCAAAACATGCGGGCATGAAAAGCGGCTCGTTCATCCTCTCCCCCGCGGGTAAAGACAAAAGCATTATCACGCCCCGTCACTTCAAAAGCCTGCGCCCATTTTTCCTGGCATGGTTTGATACGCTGAATTGCTTCAAGACTTTTTACCGGCACAAGCGTAAAAGAGGTGCCAGCGCTATAAATACCAGGTTCATACGCATCAAATCCAATATCACTCTCTTTCAGCCCCAAGGCCTCTGCCAAATGAAAATGAGAATCGCAAGATCCTACTTTTTCAGAAAGCTGGGGCAAGGCAAAGGTAGCATGCCCGCCGCCTTCAGGCTTAACCACAACGCCACACCGAATAGAACCAATCTTTTCTTCTAACTGAATAGTCTTATCAGTTGGCAAAGTAACATCACCCAATGAATGGCAGGCTAATAAAACGGCAGTTCCAACAGTTGGGTGGCCTGCAAAGGGCAATTCAGAAAACGGTGTAAAAATCCTCAAAAATGCATCATTTTTATCTTTCTTGGGCGGGCATACAAAAACCGTTTCAGATAAATTAAATTCCCTTGCAAGAGACTGCATAATATCATCTGAAAGCCCATCAGCCTGCAAAACAACCGCAAGCGGATTTCCTTTCAACGGTTCATCTGTAAAAACGTCCAAAATTGCATAAGAATATTCTTTCTTAAAAGCCATCACCACCACACGTTATTAAAAGGAAAAAACAACTAATAATAAGCTTTTGATAGAAAATCAATCTGGCTTACGCCGCCCAAAACCCCGCGCTTTTTTACTATGAGCAGGCACTTCCGTTTTAGACATAAAATCTTGCTCATCCAGCGCTTGAAAATTCAGTTCCGGTATTATAGATGATGTTTCTTCAAACTCATAAATATTTTCATCTGGATTATATGGCTTCTCAAGCGTCATTGATTTGAGAACCTCCTCATCTGTTATAGTAGAAGCAGCCCGCTCTTCTTCAAATATCACATCTTTACTATCAATAGCATCAGGCACTTGCGGGGCAGTCCCCTCTTCTATATCCAGATATTTGATACCTACCATTTCAGGTGTACGCCATACAATTTTAGCAGGCCTTAAGGCTGGTGACGGATAAATACCGACTTCAATTTCTTGTGGAACAACGTGATTTTGATAAACGTGCAACAATGCCCCTTGAAGAGATTCATTTTTTACAGAACAATTGGTTGAGCAATAACGATTGCCAAAAACAATCGTACCCTTTTTCATCGTTCGATTACGAGCAACAGCCCGCCTTTCCGTTTTATCGTTCATCGTCACGCCACCTTTTTAACTGTGACATTCCATTGTTTATAGGAACTTATATTAGGGTATATTTTTTAATTTGAGATTAATTTGAATAAACAAAGCAAAGCAGTTAGATTTCTTAAATATAGCGCAACCCATATGAAATGATCTACATATTAAAAGAAAAGGCAGAGTCAAAGCACCGCCTGCCTTATTCTTAAAGTCTTTCCACACTGTCATCCCAAGGCTTGACCTTGGGATCCAGAAAGAGATGCCACACCCTGCTAAACTAAAGGAGCAACTCCCTATGAGGGAACGCGTCAAAAAAACCAGGAAATCCCCTAGTTTTTCGCCTTGTCAACCAAAGCGTTGGATTTGATCCATGGCATCATGCCACGCAGTTTTTCACCAACTTCTTCTATTTGATGCGCATCATTCAAGCGGCGAATGCCTTTGAAGCGGGCTTGGCCGGCTTTACATTCCTGCATCCATTCAGATGTAAACTTACCTGTTTGAATATCTGTCAAA
Source organism: uncultured Alphaproteobacteria bacterium (assembly GCA_938034375.1). GTDB lineage: Bacteria > Pseudomonadota > Alphaproteobacteria > Rhizobiales > JACESI01 > JACESI01. Next base: position 17,315 of record CALHLB010000012.1, read on the forward strand.
ATGCGCTTCATTTCCGCTTTGGTGTCACTTGTCACAACGCGTGGGCCAGACATATATTCACCCCATTCTGCTGTATTTGAAATAGAGTAATTCATGTTGGCAATACCGCCTTCATAAATCAGATCAACAATCAACTTCACCTCATGCAGACATTCAAAATAGGCCATTTCAGGGGCATAGCCGCCTTCAACTAACGTTTCAAAACCAGCGCGGATAAGTTCAACCAAACCACCACATAAAACGGCCTGCTCACCGAATAAATCAGTTTCACACTCTTCTTTAAAAGTAGTTTCAATAATGCCGGAACGGCCGCCACCAACGCCAGAAGCATAAGCAAGCGCAATATCAAGCGCATTGCCTGAAGCATCCTGGTCAACAGCAACAAGACAAGGCACACCACCGCCTTTTTGATATTCGCCGCGCACAGTGTGACCTGGACCTTTGGGCGCAATCATCATCACGTCAACACTTCTTTTTGCTTCAATAAGACCAAAATGAACATTCAAGCCATGTGCAAAAGCAATCGCCGCGCCATCGCGGATATTGCCAGCAATATGATCGTTATAAATATCAGCCTGAAGCTCATCAGGTGTTGCCATCATCATCAAATCAGCATGCGCTGCCGCATCAGCAACATTCATGACTTTAAAGCCATCGGCTTCAGCTTTAAGAGCTGTTGTTGAGCCTTCACGAAGGGCAATAACGATGCCTTCAACACCACTATCTTTCAAATTCATGGCATGGGCGCGACCTTGTGAGCCATAGCCAATAATCGCAACTTTTTTAGATTTGATAAGGTTCAGGTCTGCATCCTGATCGTAATAAACGCGCATGGTTTTCTCCCTCATTTGCGTTGAAAATCTGTTGATGTGCCATAAAGCACGAAAAACTGTTCGACAGCCCGTTTTGCATCTTTTCTTGCATCAACGGCACTCTTTATTTTCTCATCCCCCAAAAGGGTTCGAATTTGCATATCTCGTACAACAAGCCCAAAAAAGCATCGAAAAGCTTCATCACTATTGTTAAACTTTAGAAAATTGGCATCGCGCCCCATTTCCAATAGAGGCTTTAATCTCTCGGCAATAGCAAAAAGACCGTTTTTCAAAACGATTGAACCAAGCAAGCCTTTTGCAGCCGCCTCATGGCTAACGGCCAAACGGTTTAAGGCAATGGAAATTTTACCTGATAAAACTTGCAACCAACTTTCAGCAAACCGCACAAGACTTTCAATATAAGAAGCCTGATCCATGACCTGCTTATCAGGCCAGGCAATTTTAACTTTTGAAGCTTGCCATTGCACAGTCGCTGTTAAAAGCCCTTCTCTATCACCAAACCATTTGTAAAGCGTTTCTTTGGAACAGTTGGCACGACTTGCAACTGCATTCATTGTAAAAGCATCGCCCATTTCCACGACAAGATCCAAAGCCGCTGTCAACACTTCACGTTGGCGCACCGATAGACTTTCAATTATTTGATTTTCTATGGTAATTGATTGCGACATTTTAAAATCTCATTGCGTACTGTACGGTACAGTACGGATTTCTTAAAATATTTTATATAAAATCACAACCCTTTTCTAAAGCATATTTATTCAGCTAGAGCGTGTTTCCCATAA
>CALHLB010000013.1 GCA_938034375.1 uncultured Alphaproteobacteria bacterium
AAAAAATGAAACAGCATAATGATTTGTATGAAGAAGCGTACAAGAATTTTGGCTTCTCCGGTTGCTGAAAAGAATAAAATAATCTGATTTTGTAAAAGTAATAAAATTATCCATATGCACAATGTGTAAAGAAGTGTTATAAATATTGCCTTATGGATCGTTTCCTCAATGCGTTTAAAAGAGCACGCTCCAAAATTTTGGCCTATTATGGGACCAATAGCGCCTGAAAGTGCATAGATAAAGCAAAAGGCAACAGGCATAATGCGCCCAATAATTGCAAATCCTGCAACGGCTTCATCCCCGTAAACTGAAATAGAACTGGTAACATAAGCATTGCCGACCGGTGTTGCTATATTTGTTAGGACTGTTGGAATCGCAATTTTTAAAAGATTTTTTACATGTTTATAGAAGGCGTTAAAAGAGGGCCATGAAAAAAGTTTGTGAACATGTAAGACGTAATATAGAGCAATTGTTAACATGATAAAACGTGATAAAATGATAACAATAGCCGCGCCGTAAATTCCAAGGTCCAATGTAAAAATAAATAAAGGGTCGAGAACGACAGCGCTTATACCGGCGGCAAGCGTTACATACATGGCTCTTTTCGCATCACCCAGCGCCCTTAAAATGCCTGAAGCAGCAAGGGAAAGACTTACAATTGGCATGGAGGGAAAGCTGATTTTTAAAAAATTGGTGGCAAGCTGAAGCGTTTCTTCTTTTGCGCCAAGAAGGCGAATAAATAGTTCTAAAAATGGTAATGTGCATATCATTAAGGCGCTTGCAATAATGCCGGTAAAAATAAGCGCGGAAGCGGCAATTTCCTTGGCTTCTTCCTGCTCTCCCGCGCCTAACGTTCTGGAAACTATGGCGCTGGTTGCGATAAGAAAGCCGATAGAAATGCCGATCGTGAAGAACATAATTGTACCGGCATAACCAATGGTGGCGGCAAGTTCCTGTTTTCCAAGTTTCGATATATAAAAAAGGTTTGCAAAATCAACAAGAAAAATAGCCATCAACCCGATTGAAGCTGTTGATGTCATTACCAATATATGACGAAATATGGAACCGGTTAAAAATTTTGGCTCTTCTTTGGTCGTGTCCAATATAGTCAAAAAAGTTAATCAGCCTGTTTGGTTAGTTTTTCGGTCTCTTTTGAGAGTGTTTGCGTATCCCTTTGAGGTTCAGTTAAAGGCTCTGGTATAACAATCTTTGAAAAGGGTAACTCTCTTCCTGCAAAAAGCCCCTTGGTTTGTTGAAGTTGTAGCCGTTGTTGGTCGCGTTTTCTAACATCTTCCACAATAAGGTTTGCGTGGTCTGTCCCTATATCCATGCCGTCCAAAACCGATTTGCCCATAACAAGAGCAGATTCAAACATTTCCCGTTGTTGAAAATCGACTTCCATTTCCATCAATTCAAGAGCATGAGAGCGATCTGTTGCGCGTGCATATACTTTGATATTAGGAAAATGCTTTTTGATGAGGCGGGTAATTTCACTTGTTCGTTCTTTTGTATCGCTACAAATAGCAACAATCCGCGCATTTTCAATGCCGGCGGCACGCAATACATCAAGTCGTCGCCCCTCTCCGTAATAGATACGCAATCCGAAACGTGCAGCATTACGAATGCTATCGGCATTATGATCAATAACGGTAACAGGAAGGCCACTTGCAAGAAGTGTTTGGCAGACTATCTGGCCAAACCGCCCGAAACCAACAACAAGAACAGAACCATTAGCCCCTTCAAAATCTTCAATTAATTCTTCTTCGGTGTCATGAATAAGCAATTTATTGCCGATGAAAACTGATAATGGGGTGAGAGCCATGGTGACTGTAACAATGGCGGTAATGATTGAAACCAATTCAGGGCTTGTAACATAAACTGAAGCGGCTGTAGCAAAAATAACAAAGGCAAATTCTCCGACTTGCGGTAAAAGGCTTGCAACGCGCACAGCATCATTGTGACTGCCCTTCATGCCACGGATAATACTATAAATAACAACGGCCTTAACAACCATTATTAAGGGAGCTGCTAGAAGTACTGTGAGCCAATTCCCAATAATGACGTTTACATTAAGCGATAAACCAACAGCCATGAAGAAGAGGCCTAAAAGTAACCCGCGAAAAGGTTCAATATTTGCTTCAAGTTCATGCCGGTAGGATGAATCTGCCAACATAACACCGGCTAGAAATGCGCCAAGCCCCATGGAAAGGCCAACGGCCTGTGTGGCATATCCTGAACCCAAAACAACGAATAGAGCGACAACAATCATTAATTCTTTGGCGCCGGTATTGGCGATGACACGAAAAAGCCAGTTAAGACAATAACGTCCAATCAATATCAAGCCGGCCATAACGCCAATAATATTTAAAAGGGAAGCGCCGTCCAGAGAGGCTTCACTTACATCAATTGTTTCCTTTAAATAAGTTGGTACCAGAAAGGGAATGAGGGCAAGAATAGGCACAATCGCAATATCTTGAAAAAGAACGATGGAAAAGGATGTCTGTCCGAAACCATGGTTCATTTCGCCCCGCTCATTTAAGATTTGCATGGCAAAAGCGGTGGAAGAAAGCGCAAAGCCAAGGCCAATTAACAGACTGATTTGCCAAGAATACCCAAAAACAAGACACAATGCGCCAATGGCAAGCGCGCAAAGAGTAACCTGCAATAAGCCGGCACCGAAAATACCGTGTCTAAGCGCCCAAAGTCTTTGTGGTTTTAATTCAAGGCCAATGACAAAAAGAAGAAATACGATACCAAGCTCTGCAAAGTGGAGAATAGCTTCTCCATCGCCTACGTGGAGAGGACTATTTGCTAAAACAACGCCTGCAACCATATAGCCAAGAACAGTTCCAAGCCCAATTTTTTTAAAAATTGGAGCAAAGATAACTGCACTGGCAAGTAAAACGATAGCTTGCACCGTTAAACTTAATCCATGTCCGCTGGCAGCATCCGCGATTTGTGAAGAGGCATCAAGCGCCATATAAGTCCTCATTTAAAGTTTAATATTTACATATTACACGGAATGTTACATGGAATGCACCTAGCTGTGTATGTGTAAACAGATAATCAACAGAATGATGAGCGTAATATGACATCTTCAAAAAAACCTTCAAATCTTGTTGACGCCGCCTCCGCTTTGGTTGAAGCCGCGAAGAAAGCTGGCGCGGATGCGGCTGATGCCATTGTTGTCTCCGGGCAGTCATTGGGTATTGATGTTCGGCAGGGTAAAGTTGAGGAAACAAACCGTTCTGAAAATGATGGTTTTGCATTGCGTGTTTTTGTTGGTAAAAAGCAGGCTTCCATATCAGCTAACGATGCCAGTGCGGTTGATGAACTAGCTGCCCGCGCTGTCTCTATGGCAAAGGTGGCGCCGGAGGATGCCTTTGCATGTCTTGCCGATCAAGCATTGCTTGCAACAGATTTCCTTGATCTTGAGCTTTTTGATGAAACGGAAGTTACAACAGAAAATCTAACAGACCTTGCAAGGGAGGTGGAAGAGGAAGCACTTTGCGTGAACGGTGTAAAAAATACGTCTGGTGCAACGGCTGCCTGGGGGGCTGGTGGTTTGGTACTTGTTACATCTCATGGGTTTTGCGGTTCATATTCTTCTTCCAGTTTTTCCATATCCGTTTCTGCTGTTGCTGGGGAAGGTACAGCAATGGAACGAGATTATGATTATGATTCTAAAAGATTTTTTTCCGACTTGAAGTCGCCATCTCAAATAGGCCGTATGGCTGGTGAAAAAGCTGTTAGAAGGCTCAACCCGCAAAAAGTTAAAAGTCAAACCATTCCTGTTTTATATGACCCAAGAGTTTCCAGCAGTCTGCTCGGTCATGTGTCTTCTGCCATTAATGGGGCTTCAATTGCCCGTCAAACTTCTTTTTTAAAAGATGAAATGAATAAAGACGTTTTGAATAAAGCGGTTACAATAATTGATGATCCTTTAAGGAAAAGAGGCCTTGCATCCAAACCTTTTGATGGGGAAGGCGTGGCTGTTGAAAAGCTCACCATGGTGGAAGATGGCGTTTTAAAAAACTGGTTTTTAGATAGCGCAACGGCAAAAGAATTGGGTTTGAAGACGAATGGTCGTGCAGTACGTGCAGGCGCGAACCCTGCCCCTGGGCGCACTAACCTAACCATGCTTTCGGGTGAGAAAAGCCCACAAGATCTTATAAAAGAAATAGGGACAGGGCTTTATGTAACAGATCTGATAGGATCCGGTGTTAGTATTGTTACGGGTGATTATAGTCGTGGTGCTTCCGGTTTCTGGATTGAAAATGGGGAGATAGCTTATCCAGTGAGTGAAATTACAATTGCGGGTAATTTAAAAGATATTTTCCAATCTATGATACCTGCTAATGACCTTGAATATAGGTTTTCCACAAACGCTCCTACGATTTTGATAGAAAATATGGCGCTTGCTGGGCGTTAGGTGTAGAAGAAAATTATTTTGCACTTGCGAAGAAAGCCGTTAAATGTTCACAGTTGACAAGATGGATGATTTGTCCCTTATTGTGGGCGCTGCCAAAACCGCTGGCGCTATTGGCTTGAAATATTTCAGAAAAGATCCTGAAGTTTGGATCAAGGGTGAAAGCTCTCCCGTTTCAGAGGCTGATTTGGCCATTGATGTATATTTGAAAGAATATTTATGCAGCCAGCGACCAGATTATGGTTGGCTTTCAGAAGAAAGTGAAGATGATTTGGCGCGGCTTTCAAAAAAGCGTGTTTTCATTGTTGACCCGATTGACGGAACGCGCGGCTTTTTGGAAGAAACGGAAAATTGGGTTGTTTCGATCGCAATTGTTGAGGATGGGCGCCCTTTATGCGGCGTTCTTTACGGGCCTGTGTTAAAGCGCCTTTACATAGCAGAGCAGGGTAAAGGTGCCTTTTGCAATGCAAAAAAAATATCTGTTGGCTCCTATCAGTCTTTAGAAGAGGGGCTTTTTGTTGTCCCGGCCCGTATTGCAAAATCAATCAATGATAGTTTGTCGGAAAGGATGCAGCGCGCCCGTTATGTCCATTCTCTGGCCTATCGTCTAGCCTTGATTGCTGAGGGAGAATTTGCAGGTGCTATTGTTCGGCCAAGTGCAAAAGACTGGGACTTGGCAGCAGCCGATTTAATTTTAGAGGAGGCGGGTGGCGCTTTGCTTGGGCGTCATGGGAATGTTTTAAACTATAATACAAAATCAGCTGAACATGATTGGCTTTCAGCAACGGGTCCAAAATTGCAATCCCCTTTAAACAAGGTCTTAACACAGGCATTAAATCAAGCTATGGAACAGTCGTAAAAAAAGTTTGAAGTGCGCCCAAGCAAAAGTTAGTAAAATCTAAACTAAAAGGATTTGAAAAATGAATGATACATCAGATAAACAATTATTGCATCTCGTTTTTGGTGGCGAGCTTGAAACGCTTGACGGTATAACATTCAAAGATTTGGAAAAACTCGATATTGTGGGTATTTTTCCAAATTATGAAAAGGCCTGTATTGCTTGGAAGCAGAAAGCGCAAAGTACCGTAGATAACGCCCATATGCGCTACTTTATTGTTCATATGCATAAGCTTCTTGATCCATTGACTGCATAAATTATACCGTGACCATGTCCAGCATTTCAAATAAACGCTTTTGGTTGCGTTTTTCTGGGAAAATTCTCGCTCGTTATTTCCAATTTGTTGTAAAAAGCTCAAAGATGGAACGTGGGCTTGACGCATATTTTGATGATCTTTCTAAAGATTTGCCTGCAATTTTTACGTTCTGGCATGGTGAACAGTTTTTAATTCCAACAATTTATGAAAAAAATATGCCATATCATGCGCTTGTTTCGCGCAATTCAGATGGCGAAATTCAGGCTGCCGCTCTTGATGTTTTTGGGGTTGGAGCTATTCGTGGATCTGGGGGGAAAGCACGCCTTAAGACACTTCAAAAAGGCGGCATAAAAAGTTCCCTGGAAGTTTTGACAACTTTGGAAAACAAAATCAGCGTTGGGATGACAGCCAATATACCAAGAGGCCCTGCTCGCAAAGTTGGTAAAGGTGTTGTAACTCTTGCTAAATTATCAGGACGACCAATTTATCCCATATGTTATTTGACAAAGCACAATATGGTTTTAAACTCCTGGGACAGGGCTGCAATCAATTTACCTTTCTCAAAATGTGCGCTTGGTGTGGGGAAGCCGATCTTCGTTCAAAAGACTGCCGATGAAAAAGAAATCGAATCAGCTAGATTAGATGTGGAAAATGAGCTTTTTAAAATTAACAGGGAAACGAGAAAGCTTCTCGGTGTGCCATTTAAAGCAGAAAGCGTTTAGTTGATGTCTGACATTGTTTCCAAATTAATGCTAGACCTTTATGCGACAATCGGTATGGCCGCCTTACCTTTTACAGGCGCTTTTCTCAATTTGCGTGTTCGTAATGGAAAGGAAGATAAGGCAAGGCTTTCTGAACGGTGTGGCCATGCTTCTATTCATAGAATGGAGGGGAGGTTAACAATTTGGGTTCATGCGGCTTCTTTAGGGGAGACGCGCGCCGTTTTACCTTTGGTAAAACGTTTGGTTGATATGGATTTTCAGGTCGTATTTACAACTGTAACGGTTACAGCAGCGCGTATTGCCTCCGTTGAACTACCAAAGGGGGCTTTCCACCAATTTGTACCGCTTGATTTTAAACCTTATGTTCAGCGCTTTTTAAAACATTGGCGGCCTTCTCTTGCTATTTTTGTTGAATCTGAATTATGGCCTACAACAATGACAGAGTTGCGCCATAACCATATTCCGCAAATTCAGGTTAATGGGCGTATGTCTGAACGGTCTTTTAAGCGCTGGAAACGATTTGATATTATTTCCAATGCGCTTTTTGAAAATATCAGCTTATGTATTGCCCAAACGGAACAGGATGCTGAGCGCTTTAAAGAACTTGGTGTTCATTCTGTTATGAATAGTGGTAATTTGAAATTTGATTCAGAATTACCAGATGTCGATGTTGCCAGCTTGGCAAAACTTCAAAATGCGATTGGCAATCGCCCCTTGTGGTTGGCGGCCAGCACCCATGATCGTGAAGAGGCAATTGTTGCCAAGGCTCATAGGCAATTGAAAAAGCGGTTTCCGGATCTTCTCACACTTATTGCCCCGCGCCACCCTGAAAGAGCTGATGAGATTATCAAGGCAGTTCAAACATTTGGTCTTAGCATCTCTCAAAGAAGTAAAGGTCAATTGCCAACATCTCAAGATGATATTTATCTAGCTGATACAATTGGGGAATTAGGGTTGTTTTATTCTCTGGCGCCTTGCTCCCTTATTGGGGGGTCTTTGGTGCCGCATGGTGGTCAAAACCCTATTGAACCGGCAAGATTGGGTTCTGCCATTATTCATGGCCCTAACGTTAATAATTTTTCACAAATCTTTAAGGTTCTGGAAGAAAACAAGGCAAGTATCTGTGTTCATAATAGTGAAGAGCTTGTCCGTTATATTGCTAATCTTCTGGACAATCGAGATTTAACAGGGGATATGACGCAGGCTGCTAAAATATCCTTGAAGAGCCTTAGTGGCGCTTTGGAAAAAACACATCAAGCGCTTCTTCCCTATCTTAATCCTCTTATTGTGGCTGGCCGTTTAGCCGATATGGAAATATTGCCTGATTCTAGTTCTGGTTCTAGAACGGAGTTGAGATGAGGCCTCCCAACTTTTGGTGGTCGAATAATGCGAACGTATTTTCCGTTCTTCTATCACCTTTTGCCTATTTTTATGGAAAAATTTCTGAACGCCCTTTCGGAAAAGGTTATCAATCTCATTTAAAGGTTTTATGTATTGGTAATTTTGTTATTGGTGGGGCTGGAAAAACGCCTTTAGCCATGTTTCTTGCAGA
>CALHLB010000014.1 GCA_938034375.1 uncultured Alphaproteobacteria bacterium
TCCTGCTTTCAACAAACAGGAAGTTTGATAAAAAATCAAATCGAATTTATTTTTCAACTTTGATAAATATTTTTTATCAATCGTGATCTTAAAAATTCAAACACATAACCACTTATGTCTGCCATCAGCCTGCTTTGTGGACCTTCAGACGAATAAGAGGCTGTAAATGAAATGGCTGGTATTTCAAGTTTTGTTTTCAATTCAACAAGCTCTCCAGAAGCAGTTTCATTTTCAATTACAGCTTTTGGTAACGCACAAATTCCCATGCCAGATTTTGACAAACGGATAAGCGCACCCAAGGATGTCGATGTTGTCATATCAAAAGAAGCATGTGCATAAGGCGTTAATATTTCTCTTATTTGGCGGCTTGGCTTTGTGTTATTGGCAAATGTTAGAATGGATTGATTGGCTATATCCTCTGGCGACCATATATTATGTTGGCAAGCTAATTTTTCAGGGGCTGCAAAAACCATTTCATAAGCACAAAGGTCATGGTTGGTAATGCTAACTTCTGCAATCGGCCCCATAAGAAAAGCCAGGTCAATTTCGCGCGCGACTAACGCATTGCGAAGATTATCTGTTGAATCAACCCTTAAATCAAAGGAAAGGTGCTTATGGGTTTGGTTAAGATATCCCATGAAATCTGGCAACCATGTGGAAACAATTGTTTCAGACGAGCCAACCCGAATTGTCTGCTCAATATTTGCCGTTTCTGAAAAAGCAGAGAGAATTTCCTGATTTAAATTCATCATGCGTTCGGCAAAAACAAAAAGGCGCCGGCCCTCAAACGTCAATTCAGCGTTTCTTATTTCCCGCACAAAAACCTCAACACCCAGGTCTTGTTCCAAAACCTGAATACGAGCTGATATGGCTGGTTGCGTCAAATTCAATTTATCAGCTGCGGCACGAAAGCTGCCTAAACTTGCTATCCAATAAAATGTATCAAGATTTCTAACTGCCATATAAAATCACTCATAAAACCTAAATAACAGAAAAGCCCCATTGGGGCTTTCCATCTTATCATCATAAATCAGAAAAAAACGCTATCGTTTTTCTTTACCTGCAACAATTCTATCAAGAATAAGCGCGCAAAACAAAATCGCAAGACCTGCAAGAATACCTTGCCCGGCAGCAGCAAATTGCAAAGCTTCAAGAACATCTTCTCCCAAACCTTTAGCACCAATAAGGGAGGCAACAACCACCATTGCCAATGACAAAAGAATTGTCTGGTTGACACCAGCCATAATAGTTCTTGCTGCAAGAGGCAGATCAACTTTCCAAAGCAAATACCTTGGACTTGCGCCAAAAGCCAACGCTGCCTCACGAACAGTTTCAGGCACTTGTTGCAGCCCCAAAACCGTAAATCTGATAACGGGAGGGCTACCAAAAATCATGGTCGCCACAACGCCAGCAGGTTTGCCTGAACCTATGAAGGCCACAACAGGTATCAAATAAACAAAGGAAGGCATAGATTGCATAAAATCCAGAACTGGACGGATAACGGCAAAAACTTTTGGTCTTCTCGCGCACAAAATACCTAAAGGAATCCCAAGCGTTATTGAGATCAGGGCGGCAGCCCCCAAAAGGGCAACCGTTGTCATCGCTTTATCCCAAAAGTCAAGCAAACCAAGATAGGCAAGCGCAGCACCTGTAAAAATTGCTACCCGCGCACCCGCAGAAAGATAAGCAAGCATAATAATGACAAGAGAAACAACAGGCCAAGGCGTTTCAACAAGCACAACCTCAATAGCATCCAGCAGATTTCTCATTCCTGTTGTTAGAGTATCAAAAAAACCTCTGCCGGCAATTTTCGTCCAGTCAAAACCAGCCTGAATGCCATCGCCAACATTAATCCGCCAGCCACGATCTGTTGGGAACTGGGCAAGAACAGGAAAAGCATCTGGAAGAGAAAACTTAATCGCTGAAAGACTAACAACAAAAACGAACAGAAAAAGGCCAAGAATAAACCGGCCATAAGAAAAACCGTGAGCAACCGACCTATCGGATCGCCAGCGGGAAAACTGATTTTCCAAAGCCCAGTTTGCAAGCCCCCCTTGTAAAACTTTAATAGCTAAGAGCAAAAGCATCCCGCCAACAACGAAAGCTGCACCCGATGCTTGCGCGGCAAGAGCTGCCTCATTTGCTTTTTCAAGCGCTCCTTCCAGTGCTTGGGCTGCTCGTTTCAAAGCCTCAAGAGAACCGGAACCCGATTTTTCTGCCGCAGCAATTTGATCGTAACGGAGGCTCAATGTTTCTGAAATACTTTCAGCTCTAAGGCGCGATTCGCGTCCTAAATCACCAAAAACGCCCTTGGCAATCTGAATAAAGGCGAAGGCCTCTAATACGAGAAATGGTAAAAACCAGCTCCAAATACCCCGCGCACCATACCATATAGGCCCCAGTAGAGCAGCAGCATAATTGAAAGTTAAACGGAAACCAGATACTTCCAACATATGAGAAAAGACTTTGCGATAATAGGCCTGATTTTGCCCTGCAAAATCATCAATGAGCTTATTTAAGTTATGGATTGTCTTCTCATTGAGGTCTTTCATATTTCACCTATTAAGAGTTTTTTGATTAGTCTGGTTGGCTTGATTTAATTGCACGTATAAGATTTGAACGATTAATGATGCCAACATCCTCTCCGCCATCTTTAACGGTAATGACACCTTGCCCTTGAACACTTAAAGTCATCAGGTCATTAATAGTCATATCAGGATGAGCCGTTTCGGTATTATCTGGAATAGAACCATTTTTAGCGCGAAACTCTTCCGGCTTTTCCATTACAGATTGGGCGGTTATCATGCCTAATTTTGAAATACCAGCAACAAAATCAGATACATAATCATCAATAGGATTGAGAATTATTTCTTCAGGCGTGCCAATTTGCACAATACGACCATCTTTCATAACAGCAATACGGTCGCCAATTCGTATTGCCTCATCGAGATCATGAGTGATAAACATAGTCGTTTTCTTCAGTTTTTGTGATAATTCCATAAACTGATCTTGCAATTGTTTGCGGATGAGGGGATCCAAAGCTGAAAAAGGCTCATCCATAAGCAAAATTTCAGGGTCGGATGCAATTGCGCGGGCAAGCCCAACACGCTGTTGCATACCGCCAGATAATTCATGGGCATATTTATCCTCCCAACCGGTTAGATTGACCATATCAAGAACACGGTCGGCCTCTTCCCATCGCTTGGCCTTGCCTGTACCACGAATTTCAAGAGGCATTGCCACATTATCTCTAACCGTTCGATGAGGCATAAGACCAAAATTTTGAAAAACCATTGCAATACGGCGATTACGCAAGTCCCTAAGCGCGGCATCACCAAGTGCCATTACGTCATCTTTGCCGATTAGAATTTGCCCAGACGTGGGTTCCAATAATCGATTAATATGCCGAACAAGCGTAGATTTGCCCGAACCTGAAAGCCCCATTACACAAAACAGTTCACCTGTTTTAATTTGAAAGCTGGCATCAGCAACACCAACAACGCAACCAAATTTATCTAAAACCTCCGCTTTGGTAAGGCCATCTTCATGAATGGCAGCGAGGGCTTGTTTTGACTGGGATCCAAAGATTTTCCAAACACTTTTGGCATCAATCGCGATGTCATCTCTCATGATTATTCCTGAAATAAAGAACCGGCAGCAAATACTGCCGGCATATTATAAATTCATGCGATTAGTTAACACCAAGCCAACCATCAACTGTTGCGGTATTCTCATCAATCCATTTGGCGACAACCTCATCAATTGCTTTTTTCTCAATAACAACCTGATAGGTTAATTCAGAAAGTGCTTCTGAATTCATGTCAATGTTGGACAAAAAAGCAGCGGCAGCAGGGTTGCGCTCCTTCAAGGAATTCGAGTGAGCAACACGAACCGTCTTAACCTCATCACCAGTTGTAATTTTTGACTTGGCAAACCAGTCTGCATCTTGGTCTGCAGTTACAACTTTGTAATTTGCTGCATTATAATCAGGTTCTTCCAACAAGGTTACCGGATAAAGCGCATGAACATAATGCGGCTTATAGCAATAAAAAACCACACCTTGTTCATTTTTAATGGCATCTTTTAAACGCGCATAAAAAACTGTTTCGTCTTCTGTGGTGGGGGACAAAAAGTCCTGAATACCATAATCACGCACTTTAATTTTATGAATATTGGTGGAAGCCCAACCAGAAGCGCCAACCCAGATTTCGCCCTTACCATCGCCATTACTGTCAAATAACTTTTGGGCATCTGGTGTACCAAGATCGAAAACAGATTTTATATTATGTTTTTCAACCATATAGTTAGGCGTGCAAAAACCAGCCCTTCCCTCATAGGAGCCTTTTGAAAGAGAAACCGTCTTTTTGCCTTCTACATATTCATCGGTAAAAGAAGACTGGTTTGGAAGCCAAACATCGGGATGAACATCAATATCCCCACGCCCGCCATCCATCGCGGCAAAGATAACAGCATTTGCCCCAGGCGCGTATCCAACTTCACCGCCTAATCGTTTGGTAATAACCTGCCCGATAATATTTGCCATAATCTTCGCACCAGGCCAACTTGGCTCACCCACCATAACTTTTTCCTGTGCGGAAACATTTGTTATACTAATAGCCAGCGATGCCGCTGCTGCTAATAGGATTTTATTAAGTGATTTCATTGCGCTCCTCCTGCAAAATATTAAAATTTATACTCTTGCCCGCTTTCGCTGCGGGTCTATGAATGGAATATCCGTGACTGTACCTTTAAGTCGCTTCATTTGTCCACCCATCTGCCCCACTTCAAGTTCTGTTCCATTTTCTGAATGTTCAATAGCAAGGCGACAGATGGCTATAGCGCACTCCAAAGCCGGGGACCGCGTTGCCGATGTCACAACACCAACAGGCCTTTCCTTAAAATAAATATGGGAACCATGGTGGGGAACATCATCTGTTTGCAAAATCAACCCCTTAAGCACACGCCTTGGGTTGGATGAATTCCGCTCAAGGGCAGCTTTTCCAATAAAGTCATCTTTCTTTAGATCAACAGCAAAACCCAATCCTGCTTCAAAAGCATCAACATCCGTTGTAAATTCTGCACCTGCTGCGGCCAAACCTGCCTCGATGCGTATAATCTCTAGTGCAGCTGACCCCATAGGGGAAATACCAAATTCTTCCCCTGCCTCCATTACAGCATCCCAAACTTCAATGGCGTCTGTTTTGTTACAAAAAATCTCATAACCCAATTCACCGGTATAACCTGACCGTGATAACATAAACGGCACCCCTTCACGGTTATAAAGACGAGCAATGGTAACACCGAACCACTTAATATCATCCAATCTTGGAACTTGCGGTTCTGTATGTACAATTTTACGGAGTAAATCTCTGGATTTAGGCCCTTGAATAGCCAAATTCGGCATGGAAGACCGCATAGCATTGATACGAACCTTGAGGCCTTCTTCTTTAGCAACATCACTTAAAACACGCGCACTTTCTTCAGAACCGCAACACCACCTAAAGAGATGCTCACCTATTCTAAACAATGTTCCATCATCAACGACTGTACCTTGCTCATCACAAATAACCATGTATGAACCGCGCCAGACAGCGATTTTAGAAATATTGCGCGTCATCACTTTTTGAAGCAGCCTTTCTGCATCAGGTCCAACAACATCATATTTCCTAAGGCCACTCATGTCTTGTATGGTTACAGCCTCACGACAGGCTGTATATTCGCCAATCGTTCCAACAGATGGGTATGAAACCGGCGCCCAAACATCACGGGCAGCAGAAAAATTCTGGGTTATTTCGTGTGTGCGGTCATAAAACGCCGATTCCTGACTTAAGGACATAATGGCATCTTCCTTTTCTCGATGGGCAATTGCACGTTTGATAGGAGTATCAGAATGGTAAATTCGAACATGGACATCTGTTGGATTCCAGCCATTGATGGGGTCAACATCATCAGGGCAGGCCGTACTAACACAAACCAGATCATCCATAGCCTTCATGGCAACATAATCCCCTGCTCTCGACCATGACTCTTCAGAAGAGAGGAAATTATCATTATGATTAATCCATGAATTGAAAAAGAAATTAATGGCAGGCCAGGCAGAGCGCCTTTCAATGCCGAAAGGATCAAGTGCATCTGATATATTATCTGAACAATTTACATGGCCTGGAAAGCCTCGTTCTTCATAGCCTCTAGCTGTGCAAGCCAATGCAAAAGTATCATGACGACCAACTGTATCTTGCACGACGTTTATCAAGGGGCGCATATCGCTGTCATAAAACTTATCATATAAGCCTGGCAACGGGTAAGCACTGCCAGCCATTGTGCGGGTAACCGTACTGTCAATCAGGCGCTCCACTCCTATTTGCAAATCGCGGGAACGGAAAACCATAAAATCAGAGCATTGTTGTCCTTCAACATCAATAATTTGAACAATATCGCCTTTACGCAACTCATAAGCTTTTGCCGTTCCACGCGATATTGTAAATTCTTCCCTTATATCGCCCAAAGGTTCTGGCAAAAGCAAAGTTTCCGATTGCGCTCTTTTAAGAGAGACAGAAATTGACCCTGTATCATAACCTGCAACAACATGGTGACGCGCGCTCGGCACAGCAATCCACAAAGAGCAGGCTATACTTGCTTTGAGGATAAACGGCTCGCCCTGTTCAGCATTTACCAAAGCTGCTGGCACTTTTTGATTGAAACTACCGCCCATAGAATCAATCCATCCATGGAATTCACCACACGCAAAATCATCAACATCCAAGTGGTTTTCACTTGAAAGCCCAACAGACCTTAAAACATTATGGCCATGCTCATCATAAGCAATAACGGCAAACGGACCTGAATTATAATCACTCGTTATGGAAAGAAGGTCCCCCGCCCCAAGATTAAATCTTTTTGCGTCCCTTGGTCCAATATTCCATGCCTCAGCTGCATGGGGTGCATACATGCCTGGAAACAAGCGCCCGTGAGAATCATTCACACCATTGTGAAATTTATAAATATTTGCCTCACTCATTATGCCAGCTTTTCATCCATCCGATCATCACATAAAACCCGCCAAAAGAATTAATGACTTATTAATAAAATTAATAAGAATTGGAACCGGTTCCAAACTTGAATCCAAGATATTGGAACCGGTTCCATATGTCAATCGACTTTTCTAATTTTCACGCTTATGTTAGATAATCTCATGGGAATTGAAAAACAGAATAAAAATATAAAAGCAACTCTTCGAGATGTTGCCCGCGTTGCCGGTGTTTCATCAACTACGGTATCGCGCGTTTTAAATGATAAACCCAATGTTTCCGATGCAATTAAAGATAAGGTTCAAAGTGCAATCGAAAATTTGGGTTATTCACCAAGCCCTACAGCGCGCGCCTTAAATACTGGCCGCACCTACACTGTTGGGGCATTAGTACCCACTCTTGATAATGCTATTTTTGCCAGATTTCTAGATGCCCTTGAAAAAAGACTCACTTTTCATAACCTTAATCTTGTTATTTCCACAACAGATGAAGACCCAAAAACGGAAGTGCAAAACGCAATTGATCTTTTAAATATGGGAGCAGAGGCTTTGATTGTTTCAGGGGAAATACGCCACCCCGATTTTGACCAATTAATTTCCAGAAACCGCATTCCCGTTATAATAACATCTTACTTCACTTCAAACTCGCCCTACCCTTCCATTGGTTATAACAATGCCCAAATTTCAAAAATCGCTTTAAATCATTTATTTGATCGTGGACACAATTCAATCGCCGTTATTCATGGCCCAACGAAACATAATGATAGAACGAGAGAGCGCCTTAAAGGCATTCAAGAAGATAAACGTTTTTCATCCATTACCTACCATGAAGCCGATATTTCTATTGGTTCAGGATGTGCAGCAGCCCGCTTAATCATCCGGCAAAAAGGCAGACCAAGTGCCATTTTTTGCCTTTCCGATGTTTTAGCGCTAGGTGTTATGTTTGAACTTTCACGGAAAAGTATCTCAATTCCAGACGAAATTGCCATTATGGGCTTTGACAATCTTTCCTGGTCTGCCCACACAAACCCGCCTCTAAGCACAATAGAACTTTCCGTTGCATCCATGGGAATAAAAGTGGCTGATGAACTTAATCAACGCTTGAACAAGAATAAGCCCATTCAAAGCCAAGCGCTTGAAGGTCAACTCATTATAAGACATTCAACGTAAAACAAAAAAAGCCGCGATAATAAAATATCGCGGCTTTTTCTTTGGTTTTTAATAAACTTTATGCAGCAAGATCAAAACGATCAGCATTCATGACTTTCGCCCAGGCGGCCACAAAATCACGTACAAACTTTTCACGGTTATCATCTTGTGCGTAGACTTCTGCATAAGCGCGCAAAATTGAATTGGAGCCGAAAACAAGATCCGCACTTGTTGCAGTCCATTTTACAGTACCACTTTTACGATCGCGGATTTCATAAGTACCATCCGCTAACGGATGCCAACTATTGTCCATATCTGTTAGATTAACAAAGAAATCATTTGTTAATTGGCCTTCACGATCTGTAAATACACCATGCTTTGAACCAGCATAGTTTGCGCCAATAACGCGTAATCCACCAAGAAGAACGACCATTTCTGCAGCCGTCAAACCTAGAAACTGCGCTCTATCAAGCATCATCTCTTCAGGGCTGGCGCCATATTTCTCTTTTTCCCAGTTTCTAAAACCATCAGCCAACGGTTCAAGAACGCTGAAAGAGGCGACATCTGTTTGCTCGCTTGTCGCATCTCCACGACCTGGAGCGAAAGGGACATCAACATTTTGGCCAGCAGATTTTATTGCTTGTTCTAAACCAACATTACCTGCAAGCACGATTACATCAGCGATAGAAACGCCGGCTTGTGCTGCGATAGGTTCTAAAATCCCTAAAACCTTTGCAAGGCGTGTTGGTTCATTGCCTTCCCAGTCCTTTTGAGGAGCAAGACGAATGCGCGCACCATTGGCACCGCCGCGCTTATCTGAACCTCGGAAAGTGCGCGCACTATCCCATGCTGTTGCAATCATTTCCTGTGCGCTCAGGCCGCTATCTGCAATTTTAGCTTTAAGAGCTGCTACGTCATAATCACTTTTGCCTGCTGGAATTGGATCTTGCCAGATCAAATCTTCTTGCGGTACATCTGGCCCAAGGTAATTGGCTTTTGGCCCCATGTCACGGTGTGTCAATTTAAACCAGGCACGTGCAAAAACATCATTGAAATATTCAGGGTCTTTCCTGAATTTCTGGCAGATCTCATTATAGATCGGATCAACTTTCATCGCCATATCGGCATCAGTCATCATCGGGTTATGACGAATTGAAGGATCTGTTGCATCAACCGGTTTCTCATCTTCCGGCATATTAACGGGTTCCCACTGGTTGGCACCAGCCGGAGATTTTGTTAGTTCCCATTCATAATCGAAAAGATAATCAAAATAGCCCATATCCCATTTGGTTGGTTCTTTTGTCCAGGCACCTTCAAGACCAGAAGTAAAGGCATTGGCAGCCTTGCCATCTAATCCAGCATTCGCCCAGCCAAAACCTTGCGATTCAAGACCTGAACCTTCTGGTTCAACGCCAATATTATCCATATCGCCGCGGCCATGTGCTTTACCAACTGTATGGCCACCACATGTCAAGGCTGCTGTTTCTTCATCATTCATAGCCATGCGTGCAAAAGTTTCGCGCACATGTAAAGCAGTTTTGGCAGGGTCAGCCTTACCGTTAACACCTTCAGGATTTACGTAAATCAAACCCATATGAACGGCAGAAAGTGGGTTATAAAGCGTTGTTGTATCTTCCAAATTCTCGTAACGGTTCTCACTTGGCGCCAGCCATTCATCTTCATGGCCCCAGTTAATATCTATTTCAGGCGCCCAAATATCTTCACGACCAAACGCAAAGCCAAAAGTTTTTAAGCCCATATCTTCATAAGCAACGGTACCAGCTAATACCATTAAATCAGCCCATGAAAGCGCATTGCCATATTTCTTTTTAACCGGCCATAATAGACGACGTGCCTTATCAAGACTTGCATTATCAGGCCAGGAATTGAGAGGTGCAAAACGTTGATTTCCTGTAGCAGCACCACCACGACCATCGCCCACTCTGTATGTGCCAGCAGCGTGCCAGCTTAGACGAATCATTAAGCCGCCATAATGCCCCCAATCGGCAGGCCACCATTCTTTACTCTCTGTCAAAAGAGCCTTTACATCTGCTTTAACGCCTTCAAAATCAAGCCCTTTCACCGCTTCTCTATGGTTATAATCTGGATCCATTGGGTTCGTGCGCGCGCCATGTTGATGCAAAATATCCAAGTTCAAAGCCTCGGGCCACCATTTTGCCACATGATTATTCACACCTGTATTGCCGCCATGCATAACAGGACAACCAGAAATATTCTGCTTTATCTCGTTCATAAAAACCTCCATAAAAATCGACCGCATTCCTTTCATGCTGCGAGCATTAAGGTGGGCCAGATATTTTTTATAACGAAAAAACCATTAAATCTAATTGATTATACTAACAATTGTGATAAGTTTTTCTTATGATTGGTTTGACATTAAAGCATTTACGTTATTTTGAAATTCTTGCACAATATAAACACTTTGGGCGTGCGGCCGAAGCTTGCTCTATTTCCCAACCTGCCCTTTCCATGCAAATCAAAGAACTTGAAACTATTATGGCAGCCCCTCTTGTGGAGCGCTCTGCAAGACAAGTACAACTTACAAGCCTTGGCAACGAATTTCTTGAAAGGACACGCCCTATCCTTCTTGCCATTGATGACCTTGAAGATTTGGTGCGTGCATCTAAAGGCCCCTTATGCGGCAAGCTGCAACTCGGTGTTATACCAACAATTGCTCCTTATCTCTTACCCAATATTATAAATGCTCTTGCAATCAATTTTCCAGATGTTGCATTGCAGCCAAAAGAAAGCATTACACAATCATTAATAGAAGATTTATTGCAATCTCGCCTGGATTTGGCTGTCGTAGCTTTACCTATTTCAGAACCAGCCATACAGGAATTTGCTCTCTTTGAAGAAGATTTTGTCCTGGTACGACCAGAGAAACAAGGGCATATGCCCGTTCCAAACCCTGCTTTATTAAAGGAAATGCGCCTACTCCTCTTAGAAGAGGGCCATTGTTTTCGTGATCAAGCACTATCATTTTGTAATTTATCGGAAAATAAATCGCGCCAGCTTATGGAGGGAAGTTCACTTACAACGCTTGTTCAAATGGTAAGTGCAGGAATTGGAATTACACTTATTCCCGAAATGGCAATTTCTCTTGAGACACGCAAAGCCAATATTTCAATTGCACGCTTTCCTTCCCCTAAACCAACCCGTACCATTGGCATGGTTTGGCGAAAAACAAACCCTCTTGTTGACCAGCTTATGCAAATAGCTGCTGTTATAAGAGAAGCGGCAACACGCTAACGCATGATGCATTTTCATGAATTCATCTATTATGCGCTAAGCCTTTATTCTTACGCGAGTTTTTATCCCATAAGTGAATTCACTTATGGGAAACACGCTCTAAAAGCTTTTAGTTTTTTCAAACACTGGAACAAGCGGCTTTTTAGCCTCTTCCCATGTTTAGATTATGCGCGTTTTATAGAGCTTTGATACGTGCTGCAGAAAACTTGAATTCTGGAATTTTGCCAAAAGGATCCAGTTGTGGATTGGTTAACATATTAGCAGGTGCCTCATTAAAGCAGAACGGAATAAACAGCATACCTTGTGTGACATCTCTATCAGCACGCAGCGTTAAAGTAATTTCTCCACGGCGTGTTTCCACTTTAACTTTTTGTCCCCGTTCAAACCCTTGCTTGTGAATGTCTTTTGGATGCATGGAAACAATCGGTTCTGATTCTTGAGCGTTCAGCATTTTTGAACGCCGTGTCATCGCGCCCGTGTGCCAATGTTCCAGCATCCGACCTGTTGTTAAAACCATCGGAAATTTATCATCCGGCAATTCGTCAGGCGGCAAAAGGTCTGCCGGCACAATTTTCGCTTTTCCATTATCTGTTGGAAAGCCAGAATAAAAAATAATTTCTTCGCTTTGGCCGCTATCTGGATTAACCGGATAACAAACAGAATCTTCCCTTTCAATGCGGCTCCAGCTAATACCATCAAGACTTGGCATAAAAGAGGCCATTTCAGTATAAACATCGGAAACACTTCCATAAGTCCAACCGCATCCACAGCGATTAGCAAGATCGACAATTAAGTCCCAATCCTGGCGCGCCTGGCCTGAAAGGCCACGCACAGGGCGCCCCATTTGCACTTGCCTGTTGGAATTTGTATATGTTCCCAGTTTTTCTGCCTGAGCTGATGCTGGCAAGATTACATCAGCATAACAAGCCGTTTCTGTTAGAAAAATGTCCTGCACGACAAGATGTTCCAATGCTGCAAGGGCTTTACGGGCATGGTTTTGGTCAGGGTCAGACATAGCCGGATTTTCACCCATCACATACATGCCATTAATTTTTCCATCCACAATAGCATGCATAATTTCAACAACCGTCAATCCTTTTAATGGATCGAGCGAACGCCCCCAGGCATCTTCATACCGTCCTCTGATTTCGGGGTCTTCAACCGATTTATAATCCGGATAGACCATAGGAATAAGGCCGGCGTCAGAGGCGCCTTGAACATTATTTTGACCCCGTAAAGGATGGAGGCCCGTTCCATCACGACCGATATGACCTGTTGCCAAGGCAAGAGCAATAAGGCATCTTGAATTATCAGTACCATGAACGTGTTGTGAAACACCCATGCCCCAAAAAATAATTGACCGTTCAGACGTTGCATAAGTACGCGCAACATCCCGTAACATTTCTGCTTCAACCCCGCACACTTCTTCCATTGCTTCAGGGGTAAAGTCGCGCACTTTTTCCTTTAAAGCCTCAAAACCTTCAACATTTGCCTGAATATACT
This sequence comes from uncultured Alphaproteobacteria bacterium, assembly GCA_938034375.1. Classification (GTDB taxonomy): domain Bacteria; phylum Pseudomonadota; class Alphaproteobacteria; order Rhizobiales; family JACESI01; genus JACESI01. Next base: position 12,953 of record CALHLB010000014.1, read on the forward strand.
GTTCATCATAAAGCTTTTCTTCAATGATGACGTTTAGCATGGCATTCAGCATCGCAACATCTCGACCAGGTTTAAAAATAACGGAATGTGTTGCATGGCGCATTAATTCCTGCCGGCGCGGATCCATAACTATCAGCTTTTTACCCTGTTTTGCAGCCTGTTTGAAATAGGTCGCGGCAACGGGATGGTTTTGTTCTGGCCTTGCACCAATAATCAGCAGGCAATCACTGTCATCTGCTGCTGTAAATGGAGCCGAAACAGCGCCTGAACCCACACCTTCCATAAGGGCTGCAACTGAAGAAGCGTGGCAAAGCCTTGTGCAATGGTCAACATTATTCGTTTTAAATGCTTGCCTGATAAACTTCTGGAACAGATAGGCTTCTTCATTGGTGCCTTTAGCTGATCCAAATCCGCAAAGCGCATCACCGCCCTCACGGTCTAGAATCTTTGTTAAGCCTTTGGCTGCATAATCCAGCGCTTCTTCCCATGTCGCCTCGCGAAAGACATCATAAACATTAGAAAGATCTATTTTCTGATTAACATCTTTAGGCGCATCTTCACGGCGTATAAGCGGCACTGTTAACCGGTCATCAGACATAACATAGTCCATACCGAAGCGCCCTTTAACACAAAGCTTACCCCTGTTGGCCACGCCTTGCCTACCATCAACCTTAATAATATCGTTACCTTTAACGCTAACTTCTGTCTGGCAGCCTACACCGCAAAACGGGCAAACGCTGTTAATAACCTTATCAGGGTATATTTCGCGTTTTGTGGCTTCTGCGTTTAAAAGCGTCTTTTCCATTAAAGCGCCGGTTGGGCATGCCTGAACACACTCCCCGCAAGCAACGCAGGTACTAAGTCCCATTGGATCATCAAGATCGAAAACGGGCAGCGCATCTGCCCCTCTACTTGCCATGCCAATAACATCATTAACCTGCACTTCACGGCATGCCCGTTCACATAGGTTGCAGGAAATACAAGCGTCCAGATTAACTGCGATTGAAGGATGCGACTTGTCATGAAAAATGCTATCAACCGGGATGGCAGATTGCGCGGCAGGGCGCGTGCTTTGAAAGCGTTTTTCCTTCAATCCCGCAAGGTCTGCATTATACCAGAATGAAGCTTCAGGGTCTGGGCTTTCTTCGCGCGCTGGCATGTCTGATGCCAGAAGCTCAAATACTAATTTACGGTTTTTTTCAACGCGATTAGTAGCTGAATGAACAACCATGCCTTCTGCCGGTTTTCGTACACAAGAAGCGGTTAAAACTCTTTCACCTTCAACCTCGACCATGCAAGCGCGACAATTTCCATCGGCCCTATATCCGGGGGCATCTTTCCAGCACAAATGTGGTATTTCTTTGCCTTCCCTTTTGGCTACCTGCCAAATGGTTTCTTCTGAAGAGGCTTTGACCAGGCGGCCATCTAAAGTGAATTCAACCTCTTTTTCCAAACCTTTATCGCCAGACTTGTTCATGCCATTTCCTCTGGAAAATATTTCATCAAATGTTTAACACAATTTCCTGCGGCTTGCCCTAAACCACAAATGGAGCTATCGCTCATAACCGTTATCAAGTCATTATAAAGGTCTTTCTGGCCGTCCGATTTTTCAAGCATTCCAGAAAGCTTTTGCGTTCCAGAACGGCAAGGCGTACATTGACCGCAACTTTCATGTTTGAAAAACTTCATCGTGTTTAAGACCGCATCGCGTATACTGTCTTTATCAGATAAAATTACAATTGCATGAGAGCCAATAAAACCGCCATGAGGTTCAAAGGAACCGAAATCAAGCGCCATATCAGACATGTAAGCAGGGAAAACGCCGCCTGATGCACCACCAGGGAAAAAAGCCTTGAGCTTGTGACCATCGGCCATACCATCACAATAATCTTCAATCAACCGCTCAAGGGGAATGCCTGCTGGGGCAATTTTCACGCCAGGGCTTTTAACGCGGCCAGAAACACTATATGAACGTAAACCGTTATGATTTTCATTCCAGCCTTTTGAAGAAAACCATTCTGCCCCGTTTTCAATAATTTCAGGAACCCATAAAAGCGTTTCAACATTGTGGTTGAGCGTTGGTTTATCAAAAAGACCTTTTTCAGCAATATAAGGGGGACGATGCCTTGGCAGTCCTCTTTTACCTTCAATACTTTCAATCATGGCGCTTTCTTCACCACAGATATAAGCGCCAGCCCCGCGCCGCACCTCCATTGGAACAAGGTTCATGCCCATTTTTTCAATTGCTGCAATTTCCGTTTTTAAAATTTCAAGAACCCCTGGATATTCATCCCGCATATAGATGTAGATTTTATCACAACCCACAATGTGGGCGGCAATTTGTGCGCCTTCCAGCATTTTGTGTGGATGTCTTTCCAGCCAATAGCGATCTTTAAAAGTGCCAGGTTCTCCTTCATCACCATTGACTGTCATGAGGCGTGGCCCTTTATGGGAAGATACGAGCTGCCATTTACGACCAGCAGGAAAACCCGCCCCGCCAAGACCGCGCAAACCAGAAGATGACATAACCTCCATCACTTGTTGCCGGTCTATCTGTCCCTTTTGAATTTTTTCAAGAACTTTATAGCCGCCCGATGCCTTATAGGCTTCCAACTTTTCATAAGCAGGAATGAAAAGAGTTTCTTTTGCTTTTAAAATTTCCTCTACTTTTTCTGGTGTCGCTTGATCGACAGGGTATTTGCCAACCTGACCAGCCGGCGCGGCCCCACAGCACCCAATACAAGGGACACGCTGCACCCGAATATCCGCTTCCTGATATTTTTCATTGAGAGCAGTAATCAAATCTTCCGCCCCTGCCATGGCACAGGAAAGGCCATCGCATACTCTTATTGTTTTTTGGGGCGGAGCCGTTTCATGTTCTTTGACAACATCAAAATGGTGATAAAAGGTAGCAACTTCATAAACCTCTGCCTGCGACAAGCGGAAATGAGAAGCAAGTGCCACCAGATGTCTGGCCGATAAATGCCCGACACTATCTTGTATTAAATGCAGAGCCTCAATCAAAAGATCCCTTTGAACAGGCAACTCCCCTAAAAGTTCAATAACTTCATTTAAAGCTGCTTCTTCGACCTGCCGCCCTTTGGGCAAACTTGCATCCCTGCGTGTTTGATTACTTTTTGATTGTATATTCATAATTCTTCACTATTGCCCACATTCACTTGAGAGTGCTTCAAAAATCGAGAATCCTCAATCTCCAGATGAATATTCTTTATCATTGTTTTTCAAGGAAGATAGAGCCACATTAAAATAAATTAAAGAGATCAGCAAAAATAAGGCAAGATGGTAAAATAGCAAAACATCAAATTCTGAATCGTTTTAATCTGAGACAGAACTACAAGATCGTTTTGTTGGTTGCGGCTGGACCTCGAATTCTGAATCGTTATAATCCACAAAGTGCATGAACCTTTGTTGTCGGTGTTGCGGCTGGACCTCGAATTCTGAATCGTTATAATCGCAAAATAGGCATGGTTATTTATCCATTTGTTGCGGCTGGACCTCGAATTCTGAATCGTTATAATATTATTGAATGGCATGAAGATGGCCCTACGTTGCGGCTGGACCTCGAATTCTGAATCGTTATAATGGAGTGCATACAAAAAAGGCATTCATAACAGTTGCGGCTGGACCTCAAATTCTGAATCGTTATAATATTTTCATCTGATCAATGAGTATCTTGATGGTTGCGGCTGGACCTCGAATTCTGAATCGTTAT
>CALHLB010000015.1 GCA_938034375.1 uncultured Alphaproteobacteria bacterium
CTTGGCGTTGATTCTCTGGCAGCAACCGAACTGGCCGTTTGGATTGAAAAAAGCTTTGGGTTGGAAGTCTCTCAAACAGAGTTTTTATCTGGTATTACAGCTGCTGCCTTGATGGAAAAAGTCGATGGGCAAAATAACGGAATGCAACAGGCCGCCTCTCAGCCGCCAGCAACACCTCAAATGCCAAAGGTTATGAACTCTATTCCCCCTTCTCCCACACAGTTTTTTGAACCCGATCAACAAACGCAAACAGCTCCACAGATAAATGGTTCGGCCAAAACTATGGCTGCAAGTATGAATACTGGGCAAGATGCATCCTCCGCGCAAGTTTTAGAAAAAATAGCATTTGTGCTTGGGGCAACACCGGATGATATTGATGTGACCATGCCATTAACCGACCTTGGCGTTGATTCTCTGGCAGCAACCGAACTGGCCGTTTGGATTGAAAAAAGCTTTGGGTTGGAAGTCTCTCAAACAGAGTTTTTATCTGGTATTACAGTTGCTGCCTTGATGGAAAAAGTCGGCGGGCAAAATAACGGAATGCAACAGACAGCTCCTCAACCATTACAAAGTTTTGAAACGCCAGTAAGCGTTGTGAAAGCAAATAGAATAGCTGAAACATTAAATGGTACAAATGATTTCAATGATCAAAAATCAGCTATTAACAGCATGGTTGAAAATCATAACCCATCCCCTGTTCTTTTATCATCAAGCGGTTTTATTGAGGTTCCGCTTATTACAAAACCAAAACCACAATCAGGTCATCTTGTAATTTCAGTTCCCGAAACACTCAACTCAAAAAACTTAAAGCCACTGGTAGCGCAAATTGAAGCAGCCAATCAAGTGATTGTTTTGAGGCGTAGTGCGGGTGCTGAACATTTTTGTATTGGCATGGATTTAACAACATCAGACTTTGGTGATCATGAAATGAGTGATGGTCTTGATCTGTTTCAAAAACTGGCTGACCTAATAAAAAATCACGAATTACCAGTCCTATGCGTAATTGAAGGGGCTTGCAGAGGTGGTGGCATGATGTTTCCTGCCGTATCATCAATTGTTGTTGCCTCTGAAAGCGCAAGTTTTGGCTTGCCGGAAATAAGACGGGGTGGTCTTCCAGGGCTTGTAAGCCATTACCTGCAAAACCGCGTTGAAGAAGGTGTTTTAAGACCAGCCCTTCTAACCGGTGATATGTTTTGTAGTAAATTTTCGCAAGATAAAGGTTTGGTCGACATAATAAAACCTGAGCAAGCCATTGAACAGGAAGTACAACGATTACTTGGTCGATTTAAAACAATTGATACAGAACTTCTTTCTCAGGCAAAGCAATTTTGTCCTGCTACATCAGCAGAAAAAGCTCTTATTGCAATGGGTGGGTTAGATCCACATGAACGCACAAGAGAACGCGATAAGAAGCCGCTTGTTAACTTGAAACATCAAGGAGAAAGTGGTGTCGTTATTATTGAACTTAACGACCCGGAATTCAATAATGCAATCGACTGGGCAATTGCAGATGATCTTTCAAAAGCGACAGAAGCAATTGAACGTTTATCCCCTGTCAAAGCTATCGTTTTACAAGGCAAAGGGGACCATTTCTGCGTTGGCGTTAATCCTTACAGCTTTATCAGGCGCACAAAATCCTTGCCAGTTACAACAGCTGCCAGAGTAACTTATGACATTTACAATGCCTTTGTTCGCCTTAGAGAAGTGGGCGTTCCCGTTATTTGCGCCCTTCAGGGTAAGGTTATGGGGGGTGGCCTTGCGGCCTCTTTAAATGCCGATTACAGAATTGCGGCAAAAGAAACATCTTTTAATTATGGAAATCTTTCAAGAGGTGTTTGCCCCGGGCTTTTATTATCGGAAAATCTAACCCGCTGCGTTGGTTCTAAATGGGCGACCGAACTTTATATGAACGATTATACGCTTAACGCAGATCAGGCGATGTCGATCGGTTTGGTAAATGAAGTAGCAAATAACACTAACGATGCCCAAAAAGCAGCGCTTGAAATGGCCCAGCGTTTGGCCCAATATCCACAACGGGGTGTTGAAGCTACATTAGACCTTATGCGGCCGAAAGTTGATCGCGACAGACTTGCAAAAGAAAGTATTCAAATAGCGCGTTGTAATATAAAAGGAGGTGCTTTTGCACCAGGTTGGAAAGCGCCTGAACGGCAAATAAAAAATACACAATCTACTTTTCTATCCATGAACTCTGGCATTTCTTCAATGATATTGGAGGAAGATAAAAAAAAAACGATCAGCCCCACAGTCAATTATCAACTAGAAGCCACTAATTCCAATAACCCGAATGCCAATTGGGACTGGGAAAGCGATGTTTTTACAGGATTAGAAACGAAAGACGGGAGCTTAACTCTTTCTGGAATGCAACCAACATTCAATCAGAAAGGCGATGCTTCTGTCTTTTTAACAGGTGCAACAGGTTTTTTAGGCGCTTATATTTTACGTGATCTGTTAAACCACAAAGCAACAATTGTTTCCTGTCTTGTGCGTGCGCCTGATATTGATAGTGGCTTTAAAAGAGTTACCCAAAACCTCAAAAAATATGGCCTATGGCAACCGGATATGGCAAGTCGCCTGCATGTTATCCTTGGAGATATTTCACAGGAAAAACTTGGTCTATCACAAGAAGTACATGACCATATTGCACAGAAATGTAATGTCATCATTCATAATGCAGCCTGTGTTGATTTTACTGTTCCATTGGATCGCCTGCGCCCAATTAATGTGGATGCGGTTCGGGAAATTGTTCAGCTTGCGGCGGCAATAAATCCGGCACAGCTTATTCATGTTTCCTCTTTAAGTGTTTTTTCTCTTCATCAATTTGAAGGTGATTCATTTGATTTGCGACCTAATCCGCAACGCCTCATTAATGGATATAGCCAAAGTAAGTGGTTAGGCGAGCAAATTGTGTTGCTCGCGGGTCAACAGGGCTTGAATGTTTCTGTTGTTCGACCAGGCCGTATTATGGGCGAAAGCATTGGTGGAGCTTCAAATGCTGATGACTGGTTTACACGATTTTTACAAAGTTCTATTGCTTTGGGAAAAATTTGGAATATCGACCATGAAACAGATATGACTCCGGTTGACGGTGTTTCCAAGCTTATTGTTGATCGCCTTGGGGAGCCTGCTCAAAACCGGACTTGGCATGCAATTTCACCGCAAGTTCTAACAACTTCTGAAATATCTCAAATTCTGCAACAAAGAGGAATAAATTTAGAATCTGTCAGTTTTGATAACTGGCTTTCCAGTGCGCGAGAAGCAGCAAAAGCAAGAGGTTTTGAAAAAGAAGGCCTTGCCCCCCTTATTGAAACTTTTGAAACGATGCCGAATATTGGTGAAAAACCCACTATTCTTAATTTCTCATGCGATATTGCAAAAAGTCATCAACCAAATGGCGAGGCGTTACTCAATTCAATGCTTGATTGGCTAGGATCAAAAAGAATTTTGCCTGTTCAAAGTAAAAACAATTCAACAAACAAGGGCAGAAGCGATGATCAACCCGAAGCGGATAAAACATCTAATGATCCGTCATCAACAGTCATTGAATTAAAATATTTCAAGGAAGAAAAATCAACCACCTCTACCCGTAATGTTGGTATTCATGCCATGGAGATTTACTTTCCATTCAACGCCGTTCGACAAACGGAATTGGAAGAATTCAATAAATGTCCTGGTAAATATACAGCCGGTTTAGGACAAGAAAGCATTTCATTTTGCGGTGAGGACGAAGATGCTGTCTCCATGGCATTAACCGCCGTTCACCGCTTAATGGAAAAAACCGGTATCGGTTTTGATAAAATTGGCAGATTGGATGTTGGAACGGAAAGCCTGGTTGATCGCAGTAAAAGTATTAAAACGCACTTAATGTCTCTTTTTGGCGAATATGGAAACTATGACATTGAGGGTGTTGACAGTTATAATGCTTGTTATGGTGGCACAGCAGCCTTTTTAAATGCCGTCTCATGGTGCCAAAGTGAAGCTTGGGACGGACGTTATGCCCTTGTTGTAGCCTCAGATATTGCAGGCCTTGATACCTCGCAGGTTTTCTTAAACGGTGCAGCCGCTATTGCCATGCTTGTCGGACCGGATGCCCCTGTAATCGTTGAGCCTGTACGCGCAAGCCACATGATGAATACATGGGATTTCTACAAACCCGTAGGTTGGAAAGACCCATTTCCTGTTATGCCAGACGGAAAACATAGTATCGACATGTATCTTACATGTCTTAGAGGCTGTTATGAAAAACTCTCGGAAAAAAGAGGTGGAGAAAATTTATTAAAAAAACATGATTATGCTGTTTTTCATTGTGCTAGCACCTATTTATGCAAACGAGGTTTTGACGAATTTGTTAAAAGTTCGGGTGAGCCAGTTGGACTTACACAAAGGCAGGCGCTTTATAAGGAAATGACAGAACCAAGCGTTAAATTAACAAAACAGATTGGTTCCTCTTATACCGCGTCTTGTTATGTTAATTTGTATTCACTCTTTTATCACAAGAAAAAGCAGTTACAAAAAATCGATGGGCAAGAAAATGAAAATCGTATCATTGTCTTTTCATATGGATCAGGCTCCGCAGCAACCATGTACACTTTAAGAGTTGTTGATGTGCCGCAAATCGACAGTAATATTATAGCTGATCTTGAGCAACGCAATTTCTGTAAGCCGCAAGATTTCATTAACCTTTCAAGTAATTACGCGAAAACTTACGGTAAATTTGACTTTAACCCAAGTCATGAACAAGAAAGACGTAAGGGTGTTTACTATCTGGAAAATGTTGATAGTTTAGGTGTTCGTCACTACAAACGCGCTCTGTCGGTAACTTTGCCAAATGCTATAGATTATAGTATTACAGAATCTGCTTAAAAGTCTTTATTCTGTATCAAGAGTTCGCCTGATGGTTATAAAGCTGTCAGGCGAAATTTCTTTAATTTTTTAAACCGAGTTCTTTTAAAATTGTCTTTATTGAAATTGATCGATATTGCTTTACCATATTTTACAAATTTCCCTTTCCAAAGGCAATTTATATGGAATTATCAGATACTATACCTATTAAGGCCTCAAGAGATAAAGTTTATCACTGCCTTAATGACACCGAGATTTTAAAACAGTGCATTCCAGGGTGCAACACGCTGATTAAAGAAACCGATACGCATCTGATTGCCGTAATCATTTTTAAAATCGGCCCCATTAAAATGAAATTAAACGGCACCATAACACTCGATCCCTTTGATGCCCCAAAACACTTTACCTTAATTGGTGAGGGGAGCGGTGGTATTGCCGGCTTTGCCAAAGGGCGTGCGGATATTCAATTGGTTGAGCAAGAAGATAATACACTACTTCATTATAAAGCCAGGGCAGATATTGGTGGAAAACTAGCAAAGCTGGGCAGTTCTCTTGTAGCAAAAACGGCCCTAAAGCTTTCAAGAAATTTCTTTGAAAGGTTTAATCAAGCCATCATCAAGAATATTGATGATGCTTGAATTTATCAGCTATGAATCACTTTTCCATAAGCATCCAAAACACTTTCGTGCATCATTTCTGATAAGGTTGGGTGCGGAAAGACAGTATGCATTAGCTCTTCTTCCGTTGTTTCCAGGTTCATGGCAACAACATAACCCTGAATAAGTTCAGTTACCTCTGCACCAACCATGTGCGCCCCTAAAAGCTGGCCTGTTTTCTCATCAAATATGGTTTTAACCAAACCTTCAGGCTCACCAAGAGCAACGGCCTTACCATTACCTGCAAAAGGAAAACGACCTACTTTGATTTTATGACCAGCCTCTTTGGCTTTCGCTTCAGTAAGACCAACACTGGCAACTTGTGGGTGACAATATGTACAGCCTGGAATTTTTGCCTTGTCCATAGGGTGAACATTAAGACCTGCAATTTTTTCAACGCAAATAACGCCTTCATGTTCTGCCTTATGAGCGAGCATTGGGGGGCCTGCCACATCACCAATGGCGTAAACACCTTCAATACTGGTTTTACCAAAGCCATCTATAACAATGCAACCCCTGTCAGTTTTTACACCTAATTTTTCAAGCCCCAAATCTTCAATATTTCCCTGAACGCCCACAGCAGAAATTAATTTATCAGCTTGAATCTGAATCAGTTTGCCTGCTTTATCTTCAATATGTGCGGTAATTTGGCCTTTACCTTTTTCCACCTTGGATACTTTTGCTTCTGTAATAATTTTAAGCCCCTGTTTTTCAAGTTGCTTTCTGGCAAGAGCTGAAATTTCAGCATCTTCAACAGGCATGATTTGTGGCATAAGCTCAATAACGGTTACATCTGCACCCATTGTGTTATAGAAACTGGCAAATTCAATACCGATTGCGCCAGACCCCATAACTACTATTGACTTTGGCATTTCTTTAGGCTTCATCGCCTCAAAATATGTCCAGATCAAATCACCATCCGGTTCGATGCCCGGTAAAGCGCGCGGGCGTGCACCTGTTGCTATAATAATATGTTTTGCTTGATATGTCCCCTCACCTTTTACGCCTTTAGGCACAGGGTGTTGTGGTTCTATGGCTTTTTTCTTGGGGGAGAAAACTTTTACCTCATTGGCTTTTATAAGTTCTGCTTCACCCCAAATCACATCAACTTTGTTCTTTTTTAATAAAAATCCGACACCACTGTTCAAACGGGCAGAAACGCCACGGGAACGTTCAATGACTTTTTGAATATCAAACCCGAAACTATCTGCCTTCAACCCATAATCTTTGGCATGCTGCATATAGTGGAAAATTTCCGCAGAGCGTAAAAGCGCTTTTGTCGGTATACAGCCCCAGTTTAAACAAATACCGCCTAAATGCTCTCTTTCTATCAAAGCAGTTTTTAAGCCGAGCTGGCTTGCACGAATAGCCGCGACATAGCCACCAGGGCCACCACCGATTATCATTACATCATATTGCGACATGAAACATTCTCCTAAACGGTGAGGATTTTAGAAATGGGATTGATAAGCGCCTTACCCAATTGGATGGTATCGCTCTTGGTTAGATGCACACCGTCAATAGGTGATGCAGATACTTCATTGCCAGCATCAAAAAAGTATATGTCTTCTTCTTCCGCTATTTTCTGATAAAGCGGCCCTAGTTCGTGAAAAATCTCATGAGTATTTCCAAAAAGCGCACCGAAATACTCATCTTCGGTTGGTACGATTTTAGGGGGAGAAATAATTAAAACTTTCGGCCTTGGCATCATAGGCTCTGCCTGATGACTTTTAACCATATGCACAAGTCGGCGCATACCACGAGCAACATCAAAAGGTGCCAAATTATAGTGGCGATGAAAATCATTGGTGCCTAAGGCCAAAATTACAAGATCAAGGGGCGCATGAACCTCCAAAAGCATTGGTAAGGATTTTAATCCATTTCTATGATCACGAAATGGATTATCATGGACCGTAGTGCGCGCATTTAACGCATTTTGATAGATTGCATAATTTTCACCTAAGCCTTTTTGTAAAACATTAGGCCAGCGGCTTTCATGGGGGTACCTATCACGGGTGCCAGGTATAAAACCCCACATCAAACTATCTCCAAAGGCAAGAATGCTTTTCATGGCTTCAGCCTTATACCAGCATTGACATCGGATTATGGATATAGGTTTTAAAACTTGCAGCCAATTGCGCGCCAATTGCGCCATCAATCACGCGGTGATCGAACGCAAAAGTAGCTGTCATAAGCGTTGCAATGATAATCTCATTATCTTTAACAATTGGCTTTTTCTCACCAGCGCCAATAGAAACGATGGAGGCATGGGGTGGATTGATGATTGAGGTAAATTCTTTCACGCCAAACATGCCAAGGTTGGAAACGGCTGTTGTACCACCTTGATATTCGCTTGGCGCAAGCTTTTTGGCTTTGGCACGTTTTGCCATGTCTTTTACTTCATTGGAAATGGCAGAAAGAGTTTTATTTTCCGCCTGCCTTACAATTGGTGTAATCAAGCCCCCATCAATTGCAACGGCTACGCCAATATCAGCATGTTTATGAACAAGCATTCCGCTTTGCGTCCATGACGCATTAGCTTCGGGGATAGCCTTCAGTGCCAACGCCATTGCTTTTATGATAAAATCATTCACAGAAACCTTGTAAACAGGCCTTTCATCAACGGTTGGCGCGTTGTCATTAATTTCTTTTCTCAAGGCCATTAATCCATCCAAATTACAGTCAACACTTAAGAAATAAGATGGGATGGTTTGCGATGATTCTGTCAAACGTTTGGCAATCGTTTTTCGCATATTATCATGTGGTAAAACTTCATAAGACCCTTCATCAAAAAGCTTCATAATCGCTTCATCTGAGGAGGATGATTGCATCGTTTGAGGTGTTGCTTTCTGAGTTTCTTTTACTTGCTCTACCGCTTTTGCCGTACCAGCTTTTAAAGCTTCTTCAACATCACGTTTGATAATACGGCCATGGGGGCCTGAACCTGAAATTTTAGTAATATCCAAATTTTCTTGTGCGGCAATTCGACGCGCCAGAGGAGAGGAAAAAAGACGTTGGCCATCAACTTTAACCGCCTGGGGTGCAGTTGTTATTCCAGCACTCGCTATAGTTTTTTCAGCTGTTGACTCTTTTTCATCAGCTTGTGCAGAGGATTCAGGCGCTTCTACTTTTTGTGGTGTGTTGGTCAAAGCGCTTGCCTCTTCGCCATCTTCCAATAAAAGCGCGATAGTGGCGTTTACCTTAACAGCCTCTGTGCCATCCGAAACCAGAATTTTACCAATGGTACCCTCATCAACGGCCTCTACTTCCATGGTCGCTTTATCTGTTTCAATTTCGGCGATGACATCTCCCGCACTTACGCTATCCCCTTCTTGAACAAGCCATTTAGCAAGCGTTCCCTCTTCCATGGTGGGTGATAAAGCGGGCATTAAAATCTCAATAGGCATAATATGTTACTCCCAATCGCGTCCGTTCAGCGTGGCTTTCGTTAGCCTGATTTTGCCATCATCCACAGGAATGCGGTTGGCAGCTTGCTGTATGAATGTCTGAATTTCGACAGCTTTTTTCAAAGCCATATCGCTATCTAAAGAATGGCGAAAATGTTCTTCCAAAGCGTCTTTGCTAATTTCAATTACAAGGTTGGGATGACGGCCAACCTTGTTGAGTGTGTCAAACTGAATACCGTCATTCATGCGGTCATAACGCACAGATTTAATATCCAGTCTAATCATCATGACCTCAATTCATGTCATTATTTCATATAAGTGACAGTTTTAACGGCCTCAACCACCTCATCCGTGGTAACAAGAGCCAGCTTTTCAAGATTAGCAGCGTAAGGCATCGGTACATCTTTGCCACAAAGTGTTATAACTGGTGCATCAAGATAATCAAAAGCACGTTTTGACACTTCGCTGGCAATATAAGAACCGACAGAAGACTGGGGAAAACCTTCTTCCACTGTGACAAGGCGCCCTGTTTTTTGCACTGAACTTATTACCGTATCCAGATCCATTGGCCTAATCGTACGCAGGTCAATGACTTCTGCATCAATGCCAACATTTGTCAAAATTTCAGACGCTTCAATAGCGTATTTCATGCCAATACCAAATGAAACGATTGTTACATCCACCCCTGCTTTATGAATTCTTGCCTTGCCAATTGGTAAAACAAAATCATCCAGTTTTGGTACATCAAAACTTTTTCCATAAATAACTTCATTTTCAAGAAAAATAACGGGGTTAGGATCACGAATTGCGGCTTTCAAAAGACCTTTTGCATCGGCTGCTGTGTAAGGCATAACAACTTTTAATCCCGGTATATGACTATACCATACTGCATAGCATTGACTATGTTGCGCCGCCACACGTGAAGCTGCACCATTTGGACCACGAAAAACAATCGGACATCCCATTTGTCCACCAGACATATAACGTGTTTTCGCGGCAGAGTTAATGATATGGTCAACAGCCTGCATGGCGAAATTGAATGTCATAAATTCAACAATTGGCTTTAAACCGGCAAAGGCAGCTCCAACACCTAAACCTGCAAAACCATGCTCTGTAATGGGCGTATCGATAACACGTCGACTTGAAAACTCATCCAAAAGGCCTTGGGTTACCTTATAAGCACCCTGGTATTCAGCGACTTCTTCACCCATGACAAAAACATCATCATCACGGCGCATTTCTTCCGCCATGGCATCACGCAAGGCATCGCGCACCGTTGTTGATACCATTTCAGTGCCTTCAGGAATATCAGGGTCACTTGCAACCTCAACCATAATGGGTTCAGCAGGAAGCGAGGCCGTACCAGGCGTTTCACTTTCAAATGTCTCTGTCGGTAGAGGTGAAATGCCCGTTGAAGAAACATCTTCACCCTCACCAGCAAGAATGGCAATAACTGTGTTTACCTTAACATTTTCAGAACCTTCAGCAATGATGATTTTACCAATTGCCCCCTCATCAACGGCCTCCACCTCCATTGTGGCTTTATCCGTTTCAATTTCAGCAATCACATCACCTGGTTGAACCTCATCACCTTCTTTAACCAGCCATTTGGCAAGTGTGCCTTCTTCCATTGTTGGTGAAAGGGCGGGCATTAAAATTTCAATAGTCATTCACCTTACTCCCTTAAACCAAAATATCTGTATAAAGTTCTGATACATCAGGCTCTGGATCATTTGTTGCAAAATCAGCGGCCTGTTTAACAGTCTCTCGTACATTTTTATCAATAGCCTTTAAAGCTTCTTCATCAGACCAGCCTTTATCTAAAATACGCTGTTTTACTTGCTCAATAGGATCATGGTCTGATCGCATTTTCTGCACTTCATCTTTTGAACGGTATTTTGCAGGATCAGACATGGAGTGACCACGATATCGATATGTATTCATTTCCAAAATTATTGGCCCTTTACCTGAACGACAATGTTCAACGGCATCTTGACCAGCAGCATAAACTTCACGCACATCCATGCCATCCACTTTCACACCAGGAATGGAAAAGGCTGCCCCTCTTTGAGCAAAATCCGTTTGTGCTGATGAACGCGAAACAGATGTACCCATGGCATATTGGTTATTTTCAACAATAAAGATAACGGGCAACTTCCAAAGAGAAGCCATATTAAAGCTCTCATAGACTTGACCCTGGTTAGAGGCTCCATCTCCGAAATAAGTAAGCGACACCTTGTCATTCCCGCGATATTTATTGGCAAAGGCAAGCCCTGCCCCAATTGGTACCTGAGCACCTACAATGCCATGACCACCAAAAAACTGCTTCTCACGGGAAAACATGTGCATAGAACCGCCTTTACCCTTGGAAAGGCCCCCTTTACGCCCTGTTAATTCAGCCATAACGCCTTTGGGGTCCATGCCGCAAGCAAGCATATGACCGTGATCACGATAAGAAGTTAATAATTGGTCCTCTCCCTCACGGATGCACATCTGCATCCCTGTAACAACGGCTTCCTGTCCGATATAAAGATGACAAAAACCACCAATTAAACCCATGCCATAAAGCTGACCAGCCTTTTCCTCAAACCGGCGGATAAGCAACATGTCTTCATAAGCAGACATATCTTGTTCTTGTGTGAAATCTTTATTGGTTGGTGCCTTGGCCTTAGATGACGCAGTTCTGGTAGACGGTTTTCTTGCTGCCACAGGATCACTCCTCCTCGTAAAGCATAGCCCTTATAAGTTATGGAAAAGGATAACAAATAAGGAAAATAAGTAAACGCCCAAATTTAAAACAATAAACACCTATAACTTATTGATTTAATTCTATAATATTAAAATTAATTGAATTTTTATTATTTAATAAAATTAATTCTAAATAAGTTAATTATTTATAGAGGTATACAACT
Organism: uncultured Alphaproteobacteria bacterium; assembly: GCA_938034375.1. GTDB lineage: Bacteria > Pseudomonadota > Alphaproteobacteria > Rhizobiales > JACESI01 > JACESI01. The sequence continues at coordinate 11,836 of CALHLB010000015.1, forward strand.
TCGTTTGGGTGTAGAACATTCAATTTTATACGGGCAAGCTCATCGACAACCTCTCGGTCAGGGCTTCCATGCGCTAATAAAGAAACTCGTAACTCATAGGCTTTCTTCTTTTCTTGAATTGTATCAAGACTATTTTTCAATTCGGCAATTTCACTCTGCATTTGCCAATAAGACAAAAGACCATAGGAGCCATGCAACGTGTGAAAACCAAAATAGCCGAGAAACATAAACGTTATGGATGGCAGGATAAAACGAGGAGCAAAAGATTTTTTTCGTTGACGTGTCGCCATTTAAAACACCAGAAAAGTTACGCAAATTACATTACTTGACAAGTATGCCTAATTCATACTTAACAAATACCTTATGTTTTAAAATTTTTTAAAGGGTATTTCATGGCCTATAACAAAATTATGTATTTCAACAGTTCAGATGATGGTTGGTGGGGTTATAGGTCAGCGCATGACAATGAAATAAAAACAGCGCCGCAATATCTCAAAGTTGCGGTGGATGAAGAAAAAAGCGCGGCAGGTAACCGTTATTACTTTAAAATTCTTGAAGGCCCTATTGCCGTAAAGGCAATCCATTATAAACAATATTTCGCCGCAGCACAAGAACGTTTAGTGGGCGGTGTCTCGAAACAATCCAGAGGGCGCGATGTCCTTGTTGAATCTAGTCCCCACCAGCCAGCAGCTAAATTATTTGTCCATTATGAGGGACACCAGATTATCAATTATAATAATCGTGGTCTAGCAACGCCCGTTGTTTATGGCAGTCTTAACTATGCTGGCGTTCGAAAGAAAATTGTAATGACGGGAGATATGATTACGCCTAATCAGTTTCACCCCGTTTCCATTCCTGATGAAGCGCATACTGATCCTAATGGACCATATGAAAAAACAAGAATTTATTCTATGTGGTTTCGCATTGATGCAAAGACGGCGGGTCAAAATCTAACAGACCACGGTAGACCAGGAGATCGCTATTTCCATTTAGGGCGCGGGTCTGCTGGCTGTTTCACCAATATTTATGACGGAGGGGATGATAGGGCATGGAACACCATTGCCAATCATTTATCAAAAGCTCGCGTTGATAGCAACCAGCTCTATGTTGGCCATATTTCCTTTCAGATAAATCCCACACTCTATGCTGGCATTAAAAAGGATTTAATTAATTTTGCAAAACAGAAAAGGCTCTCCAAATATGTTTGGGAAAATACAGCACACTGCGTACCACGTTAAAAATATTATACTAACGATAATGCTCTTATTGATGCTTCCAAATGTAGGTTTGTCAAAGCCGATTTTACCCCATAAGCACGAACTGTGCATACAACCGAATCTTGTATCTTGTTTGGAAGAGCGCTATTCTGATATTATCGTTGAAGAAGGACCTTTATTATTATTTAGCGGTCACGAATATCCTTATTATGGCGGCATTTTTTCAACTTTTGAAAGATATCGTAGGGTTCATAAAACAAAAGCCCCAAGAGTTTCTGAATATTCACTGCCAGACATAGAAGAAATGATACGAGAAGACCAATCAAATGCTTTTCGTGTTTTAAGTGCTAACCCGACTGCACGTAATTTACTTGCTGCCCTTGACCTTCTTTCTCAGGAACTCATCATAAAAGATCCAAAGGAGGTGCCTGTTCATTACATTTTTCTTACAAAAATTATTGAAAGCACTCTTGCCATGGCCGCAAGGGAGGAAAATCTTTCCATTTATAAAACGGCAGAAACATATAGAAACTGCCTGCAAATCGCCCTCATCTTCCAAGCCCCTAATAAAGAAAGAA
>CALHLB010000016.1 GCA_938034375.1 uncultured Alphaproteobacteria bacterium
GACAGCATGAATACTTACGCGTTCAAAACCATGACGTTTCATGCCGACAAGATTAACGCCACCAAGGTAAGCACGGTTTCCAAGAGCGATGCCAAAGGGGATAACATCATTTTCAACGCCTGCAAGCCCCCCAACAAAAGCATGACTTCCTATACGCGTAAATTGATGAACGGCGCAACCACCCCCCATAATGACGTGATTGCCAAGCCTTACATGACCAGCAAGTAAAACACCATTTGACAAAATAACATTGTTACCAACAGTACAATCATGCGCGACATGAGAATTTGCCAAAAAAACACAATCATTGCCAATTGATGTTTCGCCAGAGCCTGTAACAGTACCAGGATTAATGGTAACACCTTCCCGTATAATAACGTTTTTGCCTATAACAAGCTTGGTATCCTCCCCCCGATATTTTAAATCTTGTGGGATATGACCAACAGATGCAAATGGAAAAATAGTTGCCGCTTCACCAATTATAGTATTGCCCGCTAAACTGACATGGCTTTTTAAAACAGCATTATCACCTAGTTTAACAGGCCCTTCGATTACGCAAAAAGGCCCAATTTCAACATTTTTACCCAGCTCAACATCATCAGAAATAATGGCTGAGGCATGTATTTTTGTCATCTTATACGCCTAATCTTCAAACTTCATCGCCTGAAATCAACATTGCACTAATTTCAGCTTCAGCAACTTTATTTCCATCAACAACAGCTTCAGCAGCAAATTTCCAAATATTGCGGCGTTGCTTCATCTTTTTAACATGAAATTGAACCATATCACCAGGTATTACAGGTTTTCTGAATTTTGCTTTATCAATTGTCATGAAATAAACAAGTGAAGGTGCGCCGGATTCTTCATCGGCAGCAACACAAATAGCCCCTGCTGTTTGCGCCATAGCTTCAATAAGCAAAACACCTGGCATAACAGGTTGATGTGGAAAATGCCCCTGAAAATGAGGTTCATTAATAGTGACAGCTTTAATGCCTGTGGCTGAATTATCGCCATCAATATCTATAATTTTATCAATCATCAAAAACGGATAGCGATGAGGCAAAAGTTCCATGACACGCATAATATCTGCGCTATCCATTGATGTTTTGGAGGAAGCATCCATTTTATTCCCCATTCGTCTTCTTTAGTTTATCTTCTTTTACCATACGCTTAAGCAATTGCTGCTCTTTAAACCACTCTTTTACTGGTTTTGCCGGCACACCACCCCAACGTGCACCTGAAGGTACATCGCCGTGAACAACGCTTACAGCAGCAATTTGAGCACCCATACCGATTGTTACATGACCGTTTACACCAGTTTGCCCGCCAATCGCAACAAAATCTTGTAATGTACTACTGCCAGAAATGCCTACTTGCGAAACAATAATGCAATTTTGACCAATAACAACATTATGTCCAATTTGCACCTGATTATCGATTTTAGTTCCTTCACCAATAATCGTATCGCGGTTAGCCCCACGGTCAATCGTTGTATTAGCTCCGATTTCAACCTTATCCTGGATAATAACACGTCCAATTTGTGGTACTTTTATATGCCCTTGCGGTGACATTGCAAAACCAAAACCGTCTTGACCTGCTTTAACACCTGGATGAATTATAACCTCATTCCCAATAAGGCAATGCTGTATAACGCAATTTGGCATGATAACGCAATTACGCCCAATACGAACATTGGCACCAACATGAACACCAGATGCGATATAACTGCCAGCACCTATCATTGTCCCTTTACCTATATAAGCAAAGGCATCCACATTAACGTCCTCTTCTAAGACAGCTTTTTCATGAATAAAAGCTTGTGGGGATATAGTATCTGCTTGTTCATCAGCTTTAGGTTTCACCGCTTCAGGATAAAAAAAGGCCGTTGCTTTAGCAAAAGCATGATAAGGGTGTGGCACTTCAAGGATAATAACTCCTTTTGGTATTTTTGAAGTGTATTTTGGAGCGCATAAACAAGCCGTTGCCGATGTCTTTTCTAAAGCCGAGACATATTTAGGATTATCAATAAAAGTAAGATCACCTAATGTCGCACCATCTAAAGAGGCAACATTATTGATGAAAGTTTCTTCGTCATAAGATGACTTTATTTCCGCATTTATTAAAGACGCCAGATCTTTAATTGAAATTTTTTGGGGTTGCTTAAAGAAGCTTATTGTATTTTCAGACAAGCTAGAACTCACTTACTAATCTACCAAGGTCCACCTCTAAGCTTTATTATCAGCATCGACCTTTCAAACATAGAATGGAACACGCTTTAGAAGCGTGCACCACCACCGATTCTGAATACTTGTTTTTCATCAAAGTCTTCATCGCTAAGAACGTAGGCGAAATCACCCCGCAAAGGACCGAAAGGCGAGTTCCACAAGATACCAGCACCAATAGATGAACGAATATTAATGTCATCAGAGCCTGGTTCTAAATTGGCACCGTCCTGATCATCAAACCCGAATACAGAACCAGCATCAGCAAATACAGCACCACGAATACCAAGAGAACGTGGAATAATAGGCAATGGTGCAATCAATTCAGCTGTTACGCCAAAGAAATTTGTACCGCCTAATGCATCATCATCAGAAACGCCATCATCTAGTTGCCTTGGTCCGATACCACGATTTTCAAAACCACGCACCAAATCACCGCCAGCAAAGAAATTATCAAGAATACGAACATCTTCACCAAGACCCGTAATATTACCGGCACGCGCTCTTAAAAGCCCTGTCACTTCACGATTGGCATTTAATTCATGATAGGATGAGATGGAGATTTCTGATTTAATAAAGTTCACATCGCCACCAAGACCTGCGAATTCTTGCGAAAAGCGCGCCCTTATTCCTGAACGTGGATCAATATTATTATCCAAAGTGTTATATGTGAGGTTGTAGCCAATGGAAGATGTTGCAACATCAGGTTCATTATTAAAAGCTGAAATGATGGATTGTGGCGCCGCATCTGGTGCAGTTGTATCAACATCATCAATTTCTTCTAAGTCATAGGTATAATTTAGACCTAGTTGCAATTTTTCTGTCAAAGGTAAACCAAGGCGAAGGCGACCACCTGTGTTTCTCACATCAAAACTACGGCTATCTTGATCATCACTTTCACGGCGGAAAAGATCAAAACCAGCAGAAACTCGCCTTCCAAGGAAATACGGTTCTGTAAAACCAAAATCATATGTACGACTACCAGTACCAAGACCGGCTGCTATGCGTAAGAATTGACCGCGACCCAAGAAATTACGTTCTGTCAAACCAACATTCGTTGTAAAGCCACCAGAAAGATCAGCACCAACACCAAAGCTAATATCGCCTGTTGGTTGCTCCTCAACATTTACATTAATGACAACACGATCAGGTGCAGAACCTCTTGATTGCGACACTTTAACTTCTTTAAATATTCTTAAGGCACGAATACGGCGCTCTGCTTGTGTTAATAATGCTTGATTAAATGCATCGCCTTCAGCAATGTCAAATTCACGCCGTATAACATATTCACGGGTTCTAGTATTACCAACAATATTAATGCGTTCAACAAAAACGCGCGGCCCTTGATCGATTGCGTATGTAATATTGATACGATTGCCGGCTACTTGTTCACCACGCGGACGAACAGACGCGAATGCAAAACCTTTACTGGCTGCAGCTAATGACAGCGCTTCAATCGTTCTTTCAACTTCACGCGCATCATATGTATCACCTTCTTTGGTGCGAATTACAGAGCGAAGCTCATCTGGATCAAGCTCTGTTAGAAACGTATCAATTTCAGATGTACCAAATTCATATCTTTCGCCTTCTTTTACCGTAATTGTGATAAAAAAGCGGTTAAAAACATCATCCACATCAATAACAGATGAAACAACTTCAAAATCTGGATATCCATTATTGAAATAGAAGCGGCGCAGGCGCTCTTCATCTGCAGCAAGGCGCGCTTCATCATAGATATCATTAGACTGAATAAAACTTAAAAGGCCTGTTTCGCGCGTTGTAAGCGCATTTCTCAAACGACCGTCACCAAAATTGTTGTTGCCAACAAAATTGATTTTGGCAATACCAGTTTTCTTCTTCTCATCAATACGGAAAACAACGTTAATCCGGTTTTTATCGAGAGGCTCAACAGAAGATTTAACAACAACACTAAAACGACCAACAGCTTTGTAAGCTTCTTTAATGCGATCGACATCTTCTTCAACCTTATCCGTATCAAAAACACCGCGAGCTTTGGTTAAAACAACACCTTGAAGCTCATCCTGACCCAATTTGTTATTACCAATAAAGGCAACGCCATTAACAACCGGATTTTCAACAACTTTGACAAGCAGGTTACCGCCACTTTGTTTAATTGAAACATCCTTAAATAGGCCTGTTGCGAAAAGTGCCTTTAATGATTCATCTATTTCTATAGCGGAGGCGCGGCGACCAGGCTCGATTGTAACATATGTTAAAATCGTTTCACGGCTAATGCGTTCATTGCCCGTTACAGTGACTGATGAAACTGTTTGTGCTATTGCTGGCGACCTTGATGCATCTGATAAGCTCACCAATAAAGGAGCTGCAATCAAAGCTGTAGCCAAACAGGCTTTTACAAATATGCGGGGAATCATCAATCTCATTATTATTCTGCCTTAAATTCCGCTTGAATGTCGAACGACTTGGAATGCATAAAATTCAAAAGAATCCCAACACCCCACTGTCTTTTTACAAAATTACACCCACAAAGCAAGAGATACCATGCATTGAGCTTAATATTTTCCTTACAATGCATTGTATTAATGAAATACTTTATGAACTTTATCAACATTACACCACCTAACCCAGCAATCTGCTTACATCAAGCGTTGTAACAAACACCATAAAGCCCAAAAGCACACACAGGCCAATTTTGTAGCATATTTCCTGTGTTTTGGCAGATAAAGGCCGCCCTTTCAAAGCTTCCAAAGCATAAAAAAGCAAGTGTCCACCATCTAAAACAGGAATAGGAAACAGATTCATGATGCCAATACTGATGGATAAAACAGCAGTGAGACCCACGAGTGCAGAAAAGCTGATTGACCACACTTTTTGAGAAACTTCAGCAATTCTAAGTGGGCCACCCAAACTTTCAACTGATTCTCTACCTCTTATTAAGCGCCCAAAAAACAAAACGGTCTGTTTCATCACAAACCAGGTTTCATGCACCCCTGCCCCAACCGCTTCAAATGGGCCATATTGTTTGTTGATGATTGAATTTCTGTCACCAGCAGCTTGTATACCAATGAGGCCAATGCGCTGTTTATCACCTAAAAAACTTTCCACCTCTTTTAAGGCTGGCGTAGCTTTTAACGAAATTATATCCTGATCTCTTTTCAAGTTAAAAGAAAGCTCAACCTCTGCGCTTAAAGAAACAATGCGTTGCAAATCATGAAAACTTTCAACTAGTGCCCCATCAACACTTAGAATGACATCACCGCTTTTAAACCCTGCCTCTTCTGCTGCACTACCTGGCAAAACGCTGGCGACTTTAGGCGGCAAAATATCGCGACCATTAACAAAAAAAATACAAGAAAAAATTACAATTGCCAAAATAAAGTTAGCAAGAGGACCAGCAGCAACGACAGCTGCTCTTTGCCATAATTTCTTTGTTGAAAAAAAATCATCTTCGTTATGGCCTTGCGCTTTAAGCTCATCCAACCTGCCTGGCATGCTTGCGGCATTCGCATCATCAATAAATTTGACATAGCCGCCTAAAGGAATCGCTGATAAGGCCCAAATAGTGCCATGCTTATCTTTAAATTTGAAAAGATCTGGCCCAAATCCAATAGCAAATTTAACAACACCCACACCATTCCAACGAGCAATCAAAAAATGGCCTAACTCATGAAAAAAAACGACAATTGTTAAAACAAAAAGAAACGGCAGCCCCCAACCAATAAGCCAAAAAAACCATTCACTTATAAATTCCATTTCACCACTCCCAAAGCCTTTTATACATTTTATAAAGACTATTAATTGCTAAAATAATATGAAGTATTCTTCTTCATCGCTTTTATGCTGCAGACTTAAACAAATTTAAAGCAGTCTTTCTTGCAAAAGTGTCAATTTCATTTGCTTGCTCAAAAGAATGAATGCCTCTTGAATTACAAAACTGCCTTGCACCCTTTTCCAAAGTTCTTTCAACAAGCGTGCTCATATCATAAAAACCAAAATGACCTTTTAAAAACCCTTCAACAGCTACTTCATTGGCTGCATTTAAGAGATTTGTGGCAACATCCCCTTCTCTCAAAGCTTGAAGCGCCAATTTCAACATGGGAAATTTTTCTGTGTCAGGTTTTTCAAAAGTTAAGGTACCAATTTCTGCCAAATTAAGCGGCTTAACTGATGTTGAAACACGATTAGGATGCGCCATACAATGGGCAATAGGCGTTCGCATATCGGGCGTTCCAAGTTCTGCCAATACCGCCCCATCAATGAATGCAACCATGCCATGAATGATCGATTGAGGGTGAACAATAACATCCAACTGATCAGGCTTAACTGGAAAAAGATGATGTGCTTCAATAATTTCCAGACCTTTATTCATTAAAGTTGCTGAATCGATGGTTATTTTTGCGCCCATTGACCAATTGGGATGTTTGAGAGCATCTTGCGCTGTGGCTGCAGCAATTTTATTTTTTTCCCATGCTCTAAATGGCCCGCCCGATGCGGTTAAAATCACTTTTTCCACATGGGCTATTTTTTCACCGTTCAATGCTTGATAAATAGCATTATGCTCAGAATCCATTGGTAAAAGTGTTACAGAGTTGGCGGCTGCTTTTTTAGTTACCAATTCTCCTGCACATACAAGGCTTTCTTTATTTGCCAGCGCTAAAATTGAACAGGCATCTAATGCTTTTAAGGTTGGTTCAAGCCCAGCAAAACCAACAATGGCAGAAATCGTCATGTCGCATGGTAAGCTGGCCGCTCTTAAAATAGCTTCAGGGCCAGCATCGCACTCAATTTTTAAACCGGAAAGCCCTTCCTTTAAATCATCTAAACTGCTTTCATCTGCCAAGGCAACAAAGGTAGGATTCAGTTTTTTACTAATTTCAATAAGCCGTTTAACATTGCGCCCTCCAGTCAAAGCCACAACTTGATAAAGCTCTGGATGACTTAAAATGATATCAATCGTGCTTTCACCAATCGATCCCGTTGCCCCTAAAATGGTAATCTTACGTTTTCCTTGTCCGGTATCGGAATTTATCGTCATATTTCTACCATTCAATATTTGGGTATAAAATTTTCATTGGTATATCCAGTCTAACAGACGAATACAATATTTCAGTTTTTCTTATCCAATAACAATGTCTTTATTCTATTGGACATGTAAAAAACCAGCGGCATAAAAGGCTGTAAATGCATAGGTTGCCAAGCTAAGCCCATCCACCCTATCTAAAACACCACCGTGACCAGGAATAATATTACTTGCATCCTTCACATTGAAACGCCTTTTTACAGATGATTCAATTAAATCGCCAATTTGAGCTGTAAGAGACAGAAAAAAAGCAATGAATAAAAAGCGCTCTAACTCATTTTCAAACAATAAAAAAGCTAGCCCACCACCAATTAATAAAGCACCTGTAATGCCACCAAAAAAACCGGACCATGTTTTTTTGGGTGAAATTTTGGGCATTAATTTAGGCCCTCCAATTGAGCGCCCTATAAGATAGGCAAAAACATCTGCTGCCCAAACGGAAGAACACATAAATATCAACAAATAAAATCCCCTATCACCCTCAGGCTCAATTTGCCGAATATAAATTAAGCAAAGGGCTAGACTACTGGCGACACCAATTCCTGCTATATTCCAACCGATTTTAAACCCAAAAAAGAAAACAAAACAGGCGCCAAGAAGAATTAAAGCCCAGGATAATTCAATCAAATAAAAAGTAGGATACAAAATCATTAAGAGTGTCAAAGCGGCGCTCATTAATATAGCCGATGCATCGCGTACAATGTGAATGCGCTTCAATGTCATAAGAACCCATTCCCAGTACATTAAAACGGCCATAAAAAAGAGAATGAGAGCAAACCACCATCCCCCAAGCCAAGCGAGGAAAATGAAAGCAGGGGCTAAAACAAGTGCTGAAATCAGCCGGATTATAAAATTCCTGTTTAAAAAGCCTGCCAAATTTTCAACCACTTCCACTTACAGAGGAAACAGCGCCAAAACGCCTGTCCCGATTATTATAATCGTTCAAAGCTTCCTGAAATGTCTGCTCATCAAAATCAGGCCATTTGCAGGGCGTGAAAACAAATTCCGAATAAGCAGCTTGCCACAAAAGAAAATTACTTAAACGCTGCTCGCCACTTGTTCTAATAATTAAATCTGGGTCTGGAATCCCTTTGGTTTGCAGATTTTTTTCAAAAATCTCACAGGTTAACTCATCTATTGCAAATTCACCTAACGCAATCTGTTCAGCCACTTTTTTAGCAGCATTCAAAATTTCAGTGCGGGCGCCATAATTAAAAGCAATAACAAGCGTTAAACCGTTGTTTTTCGAAGTTAAATTAGTAGCATCATCTAATAATTTGACAATGTCATCAGGCACGCCCTGTTTTTCACCAATGACTTTCAAGCAGACATTATTTTGATGAAGTTCGGCTAGATGCTTGCGAACGAAAAAACGCAGCAGCCCAAAAAGTTCAGAAATTTCACTTTCCGGCCTGTTCCAATTTTCGGAAGAAAAACTATATAATGTCAAATATTTGATGCCGTAATCACCCGCGATACGCACAATATTCCGAACAGCATCAATCCCTTTTCTATGTCCCTCTATGCGCGGCATACCACGCTCTTTCGCCCACCGGCCATTACCATCCATTATGATGGCAATATGGGCAGGCACAGATGGTTTTTCTAAAGGGGGATTAACCGTTTTTGTATCTGACATAAAGAGTATATCTCGCTTTAAATCAGTATTTTAAACCTGCATGATTTCTTTTTCTTTTTCAGAAATCATAGCATCAATTTTAGCAATATAATCATCTGTCATTTTTTGAATGTCGTCCGATGCTTTATGGGCATCATCCTTACCATAGTCCCCTTCTTTTTCGGCTTTTTTAACGTGATCCATACCATCACGACGCACATGACGTGCCGCAATGCGGGCCTGTTCTGCGTATTGCCCCGCAACTTTAACCAGTTCGCGACGGCGCTCTTCATTCAATTCTGGCATAGGAATACGCAAAACCTGCCCATCCATAATCGGGTTTAAACCAAGATTAGATTCACGAATAGCTTTATCAGTGGCCGCAACCATCGTCTTATCCCAAACTTGAACGGAAATTGTTCTGGCTTCAGGCACAGAAATTGTTGCAACTTGATTAATCGGCATCTGTGAACCATAAGCATCAACCGTGATCGGTTCCAGTAAATTAGCCGATGCGCGCCCGGTTCTTAAACCGCCCAGTTCAGTTTTCAAAGAAGCAAGCGCCCCTTCCATTCTGCGTTTCAAATCATTAAAATCTACAGCATTATCAGACATTTTATTCACCATCTTATTTCGCCCACGAGGGCGCGTTTCATTTTAATACCCAGCAAACACGATTAACGCACAATAGTACAGCGCCCTTTGCCATTTACCACCTCAAATAATGCGCCAGGCGTTTGAATGGAAAATACAACAACGGGAATATTGCCTTGTTTCGTAAGGCTAACAGCGGCAACATCCATAACTTCCAAACCTTTTTCCAACACCTCATTATGGCTTATTTCATCAAAGCGTTCTGCATTTGGCACCTTCTTGGGATCTGCTGAATAAATGCCATCAACATTTGTTCCCTTTAAAAGCGCATCACAATCCATTTCCAGCGCCCTTAATGCAGCCCCTGTATCTGTCGTAAAATAAGGTGCGCCTGTTCCTGCGGCAAAAATGACAACTTCCCCTTTATCAAAGGATTTTCGCGCTTCACGCTGGGAAAAACTATCACAAATTTCAGGCATTGCTATGGCAGACATAATGCGGGCATCAAGACCGGCTTCCAATAAGCCATCATGTAGAGCGATAGAATTCATGACCGTGGCCAGCATTCCCATATGATGACCCGCCACGCGGTTTTCATCCGCTATTTTAACGTCCTTACCTCGGAAAAGGTTACCACCGCCAACAACTATACCAATTCTAACGCCTAATGAAACAATGGCTGCAATTTCTTCACAGATACGTTCAATTGTTTCACGCTCAATACCAAAGCCTTGATCACCCATCAACGCTTCACCAGAGACTTTTAAAAGAATATTTTTAAAGGGGAGTTCATCATTCATTATTTTATCCATTCACCCTAAAAGCCATATTAAAAACAGGCATACATCGCTTTTCCAGAAAGAACCAGCCTCATGATTCTATCTTTCTTGTTTTTTCATATAAAAAAGCCCCGACATCAAAGAATATCGGGGCTTCTTTCAAAAAATAGATATATTAGTTACCTGCAACGGCAGCAACCTCTGCCGCAAAGTCTTCTTCTTCTTTCTCAATGCCATCACCTAAAACAAATTGTTCAAAAGCAACGATTTTAACAGGGGCTCCAACATCTTTTGCAGCAAGTTCAGCAGCTTTTTCAACTGTGTTTTCGCCATCGATTACAAAAACTTGAGAAAGAAGTACAACTTCCTTGTAATATTTTTGAATACGGCCTTCGACCATTTTCTCAACAATATTATCAGGCTTGCCAGATTCTTTCGCTTGCTCGGTATAAACAGCGCGTTCACGCTCAACTATATCTTGATCAAGTTCATCAGAATTAACTGCAAGTGGATTAACCGCAGCAATATGCATGGCAACCTGGCGCCCAAATGCCTCAAGCTTATCCGCGTCACCTTCAGATTCTAAGGCAACAAGAACACCAATTTTACCAATGCCCTCTGCAATAGAGTTATGAACATAAGAAGCAACAACACCCTTTTCCACACTCAATGACGCGGTGCGACGTAACGAAATATTCTCACCGATTTTTGCAATAGATTCTGTGATTTCAGCTTCAACTGTACGTCCCGTTTCAGGGTAAGCAGCAAAAAGCGTCGCTTCTACGCTGCCTTCACCTTCAAGAGCTAAAGCGGCAATATTTCTTACCAAAGACTGAAAAGCATCGTTGCGTGCAACGAAATCTGTTTCAGAATTCAGTTCAATAACAGCGGCTTTATTACCTTTTGAAGCAACACCAACCAAACCTTCAGCCGCAACGCGGCTTGCTTTTTTTGCTGCTTTTGCCAAGCCTTTTGTGCGTAACCAGTCAACAGCGGCTTCAAGGTCGCCATCAACTTCTGCCAATGCCTTTTTACAGTCCATCATGCCAACGCCGGTTTTTTCACGGAGTTCTTTTACCATGGATGCTGAAATTGCCATGTCATCCTCATTCAGGGTTTGTGCACTCTTTCATATTTTAAGTGCATCATTGAAATTTAAAATTAATAAGCCTAACTAAGAAGCTAATTCTGCAGCTTGCGCCAACCAGTTATCACGTTCTATACGACCCTTAAATGACAAGGCATCATCAACTCGGGCAATATCTTCAGGTGTAAAGGCTGCAACCTGTGCAAATTTTGTAATACCGAGTGCATGCAACTTCTGCTCCAAAACAGGACCAACACCAGAAATCTGTTTCAAATCATCGGGTTCCCCTTCAGGGGCATCAAAAAGCGCCTGCGGTAAATCATCATCAGATGCACCTTCTTCATTTGAAGCCTCTTTAGCAGATACTTCAACGAGTGCAGGCTCTACAAAACCCTCTTCAGGTTCAAAACCAGAAGCACCTTGGCCACGAGCGATACCATCTAAAGCAGCACGGGCAATCAAATCACAATAAAGAGAAATAGCGCGACCAGCATCATCATTACCAGGAATGGGATAATCTATACTATCTG
>CALHLB010000017.1 GCA_938034375.1 uncultured Alphaproteobacteria bacterium
ACGCACTTGGAAAATACATCAATGGATTTTACAATCCGAAAAGGAGACATTCGGCTTTGGGGTATCAATCACCCAATGCGTTTGAGAAAAACGCAAACAAAAAACAAGAAAGGCTCTCCACTTTAAACGGGTAAGTCCAAATGACAAAACAGAGAAACCATGATTTCCAAATAGATAGGTAGAAAAATACGACAATTAAATGCTCTGGGCAGGAGACTATAATGGCTAAAATATTGTGTGTGGATGATGAAGAGTTTCTTAGGGATGATATTTCGGAGTTTATAGAATCATTAGGTCATGAAACCGTAACGGCTCATGATGGCCAAAGTGGACTTGAAGCGATTTTGACCCATAATCCGGATTTGGTGTTATCCGACTTTACCATGCCAAATATGAATGGTGGTGAATTATTAGAACAGTTGAGAAAAACTCACCCTGATTGTGCTGATATTCCGTTTATTTTTCTTTCTGCACTAGCAGATCGAGAAGATGTGATGCAAGGGCTGAAACTTGGCGCAGATGACTATTTAACGAAGCCTATTGATTTCGATATGTTGGAAATTAAGGTTTCGGCAGCTTTGCGCCAGATGAACCGTATGCAAGAGAAAAAGGAGCAAGAATTTGTACGCCTTTTTAATGAGCTTTCCGGTGATCAGGATGTTGAAAATTCTGGCGATATAACCCAGCGTTTGAATGAAACTGATAGCCTATCGCCAGCAACGGACTTAAAAGTTGATGTTCATGGGTGCGTTATTCGTTTTCATGAGCTTGAGACAACAGAAAATGAAAGTATTACCAAACAACGCACACGCATCATCAATTATTTATCGAAAATGGCTGTGGAGCATTTATCTAAAATTGCAACATCGAAAATAACATTTCATCATGTTGTAGATGTTGGCATGCTTGTTTGTTTTCTTGAGGCGGATGCTCACGATGCAGCAAAAAAGGCCAGCAAGGTTGCAGAAAAGCTGGAAGGCTTTTACCATGTTGATAAATTTGACGATATAATGAAGGTATTGAATACTCCTGCCATCGTTTTGCGCGACTTACTTACGCTTATTACGCATCCTTATGTTTTTTCCATTTCTGAAACGAGCTTTAAAACGAGACAAGGTATTGATAATGCGATTGAGGAAGAGCTTGCAAAATCTTCTTCTAGTGAAGGTTTAAAGAAAAGTCTTGTTTCTTACCTTGAGGATAATTTTGGTCATCTAACAATTTTAAATCTGGTAAGGGAAGATAATAAACCTGTGCCAATCAGCTTTTTCTCGTTGAGTGAAAAACTTGAAACAGGCTTGCAATCACGCCTTTCTCTCTTAACATTTGAAGAACAGAAACAAACTAAATTTTATTTGGATATTTTGCATTTGGAAAAACTGAATAGCGATGTAAAAAATTATCCTAATATAAAAATGGTGGTTTTAGATGTTCATTATGAAACGATTAGCGAGCGGGAAAGGTTAGTAAACTATCTTGTACATTATGAAAAAATCGCCAATGTGTTTTCTCTAAAGCATAAGATAATGTTGAATATTATTGATTTTCCTGATGATCGTCCAAACTGGTATATGGAAAAATTGATAACGCCTTTTGGCTGCCATATCAGCCGCGCTATTGTGCAGGTTTCCCATGATAAAATGGCAAATTTTGCCGCTTCCAATAATGGTATTACGGCTGTCGTGTGCGATTATAAGGAGCTTGATAGAAAGGATGTTGATCCTTCCGTTATAATGGAGGCTAAAAAGGCTTTGGTTAAGGCAGGAAAGCTTTGCATTCTTAGAGGTGTGCCAATGGGGCAACCTTTAGAGAAGGTCCAGCACTTTGGTTTTAATGGTCATGCCATCCGAACGATTTAAAATCGCTATTTAAGAAAACTTCATGGGAATGGCACTTTTTTTAAGAAAGTCCTCCCACAAAGCCTTCCGTATCTTGTGTATAAAGAATGGCTAGTTTTACACGACCTTTACAGTAAGGGCGCGTGCAGCATAGGTGTTTTTCCACTTCGTCCAGATAGAGAAAGTCCATACCGCCTTGTTGTTTTAAGCTGTCAGGCTTTTCATAATGGGAATGGCCGCATAAAATGCAGGTCAGCTCCAGTTTTTGATTGTTATCAAGGTCGTTGAGTTGAATTTCAGTTTTCCAGTTCATTACCAAAAATCCTCCTGTGCGGGAATGCGCGTATAGGCAATTTTTCCCCCCAGATTGCCGCCTGAAGGAGGTTGCCACGAACCAAGCGTGATAAGTGATTTTCCATAGCGCGCATTTAAATGATCAACAGCTCTGGTAACATTTTCCCATTGCTGGCGGTTTTCATCATTCAGTAAGAGAAGGTCCAACTGGCGCTCGCTTGCTTTATGAAGGTTGCTTAAAGAAACAGAAAGCTGGCTTAATGTTTCATGCTTAGGAATGAGTGTGGAAAACTTTTGCCAGAGCTTTTTTAAGGCGGAGAGGAATGCCTGGTCATCGCAGACATCAGGCAGGCTTAGTTTTTGTGAATAATGCGCTTGAAAAGTGCGGCAGGAAACATAAAGCAGGCCAGCATAATATTGTTGGTTGCGTAAACGGCGCGCTGCCTTGATTAAAAGCATACGGGCTATCGGTTCAGCCGCCTTTAATGTTCGCGCTTCCGGCGGTAAGACACGGCTGTGGCCAATCATACCGCGGTCTGATGGTGGCGTTTGAATATCAAAACCATGCAAAGCGTACCAAAGTCGTTCACCGGTTACATTATTCCAAAGTTTTCTCATTTGTTTTGGTTGAAGGTTTAACAAATCACGCATATCAAGAACGCCTTTTTGGATAAGGCGTCTTTCCATGCGGCGGCCAATACCGGGAATATCACTAAAGGGTAGGGGATATAAAACGTCGGGAATTTGGTGCGGGTGCCAAATGGTCGTGCCATTTGGTTTATCCTGCTTACAGGCTATTTTGGCTAAGTGCCGATTTGGTGCAAAGCCAATGGAACAACTGATATAAGGTCCGATATTTTCAGCCAAACGAGATTTGATTGCCTGTGAGAGTTTTTCAGGAAAATTCCTTTGTTCGGTATCAAGCCGGCAGGTTAATTCATCAATTGATTTAACTGCATCAACAGGAATGACAGCATTGATTTCAGCTAAAAGCGCGTGGTGTGCGCGGCGATAAAGATCTGGTGATTGAGGCACCAATAGAAGAGAGGGGCAAAGACGCTTTGCCTCTTTTACCGACATAACGCTTTTAACCCCCATTTTTTTAGCTTCTTTGGAGGCGGCAATAATCGCCGTTGTCTCAACCCCTTCAAAAGGTACAACGCCAACAGGCTTATCCCGTAAATAAGGGCGTGCTTGTTGTTCAACCGAGGCAAAGAAACCATCGAAATCAAGATAGAGGCGTTCAAGGGTATCAGGTTTACGCATAAGTTTTTGCCTAATGAAAAGTTGGAACAAAGTAAGAACATTTTAGACTGGAGTCAAGATAATAAATAAATTCAAAGCGTATGAAATAGTATTATTTACTGATTTTAATAGAGGCGTAGAAAGGCTATAATCGGAAAGTTTATAGAGAATTCAAAAAGATGATCTTGTGTGAAGGAAGCGCATTGAGCACAATAATTTTAAAACAAATTTTATAGAAAATGGCAGGGGCAGCAGGATTTGAACCCGCGACCTACGGTTTTGGAGACCGTCGCTCTACCAACTGAGCTATACCCCTAAATTATTCGCATAGAATAAACGCGTTGCAGTGGCATACACGAGCTTTTTTCCAATTTCCAGACTTTTATCGAATTTTTATGAAAAAAGAGACTTATTTTATTGTTATGGAGAAATTTTTTAAAGGAGGCGTTGCCCTTTCACCGCCTCAAGCTTAAGGCGGTGAAAGGTTGACTTATTCCATTAAGCTTCATTCGTTGAAACTTTTCCATCACTTCTTAAAATGGGTAAATAAGAAAAGCCAGCAAGGCTTGGTTTCGTTTTATCTTCTGGCCAATGATAAGAAAGAACGCGTCTTTTATCAAAGGGGCGGATGCTTACACGGTTTGCCTGATTACCACCCAAAAGCATTAAATGTCCTTGTTTATTACGTCCAACCACAAACCCCACATGACCTGAAGCGCCTTTTGGTTTGCCACGCCATAAACAGGCAATAGCACCCGGTGCAGGGCCATCTAAAATTTGCCCCCAACGTTGCCAGTGAAAAGAGCGAGCCGCAGCTGAGCGGGGCGAACGTATGCCTGCCTCTTCCAAAACGCCGCAGGCAAAACCGGCGCACCAGGGTGTTTCATCTGTGCGAAAGGGAAGGCCAAGCTTGACCCACCATTCCAATATTTTAGGGTTATGGCGGTTGCCGCGATATTCCTGAAGGCCCAAATATGTGCGACCAAGGCGCAACCAATCAGGTTCACGCGGGGGGAGGCCGTGATAGAGAGATGGTTCTTCCAGCCGATCTTCAAAAAGGGCCGCGCGCGTTAAAGGGCCAATTTTATCACGTGCTTTTAAACCAATACTTTTCTTGAAATTGATAACGGCGAGAGAGGTTTTGGGTCCCCATATGCCATCCAGAGCGCCAACATCAAATCCTTTATCAAGCAAAGCTTTTTGAATTTTTAGAATATTCTGTTTCATCATGTGCTTAGTCCTTTTGTTTAAAACAAGACTAGGCGCACTTTGCAGACAGGGGATTTTTACAGGTTAATCCACGTCAAAACGTGGAATTTTGAAAACGAGTTTAAAAAGGAAAGGGCAAAAGCAAGTGATGGATAATATTTCCGTTGTAAGTTTATATAAGAATGGCGTAAAGACGAGGCGAATATAACACTTCAAAAGGCTTTGCTGTTGACTGGTTTAATACCCGATTTAAAAAAGTGGCGTGATAAAAGCTGGGTTTTGGCGCTTGTTGCAATAAGCTTTTTTATGCTTTTGCCTGGTTTTTTTTCCATCCCCCCCGTAGACAGGGATGAAACACGCTTTGCTCAGTCAACGCGGCAAATGATTGCAAGCGGTAATTATATTGACATTCAGTTTCAAGATGGCAAACGTTATAAAAAACCCATAGGTATCTATTGGTTGCAGGCTGCGAGTATTAATACTTTAAAAGCATTTGACTTTATAAAAGAAAAAGCCCCGATTTGGGCCTATCGCATGCCCTCTCTTCTAGGCGTTGTTGCGGCTGTTATAGCGACTTATTTTATGGCCCGCATTTTTTTAACGCCGTTTGGAGCCGGCCTTTCCGCTTTAATGATAGCCACTAGCATTTTGCCCGGTTTTGAAGCGCGCATTGCCAAAACCGATGGCTTTTTATTATTCGTTATTGTTGTCGCGCAGGCTATTTTAGCACATGCCTGGCTAAGGCGAGAACAAGCTTTATCAAAAATCCAGCATGGCATTTTCTGGGTGGCAATTGGGATTGGTATTTTGGTAAAAGGCCCAATTATATTGCTTGTTTGCGGCCTAACGCTTGTAACACTAAGTTTGATTGACCGTTCTTTTTATCTTGTAAAAAAAATGCGGCTTCTTGCCGGTATAGCCATTGCGCTTTTCATTGCCTTGCCATGGTTTATTGCAATTGGCATCCAAAGCAAAGGTGCTTTTTTTATTGAAGCCGGTTTGGTGGATTTTTTAGGTAAAGTTGCCGATGTTAAGGAATCGCATGGTGGACCACCTGGAATTTATACCGTTCTTATGCTTGTGACTTTCTGGCCGGCATCGCTTCTATTTGTTTCATCTTTGGGCTTTTTAAGAAAAGACTGGAATGCACGCGCTGTTTTATTTGCCGTTTCATGGGCTATCCCAAGCTGGCTGGTTTTTGAGTTAACTCCAACGAAGCTACCTCATTATGTTCTACCTCTTTACCCTGCATTAGCACTGCTTATTGGTTATGCTTTCCAAAATGGTTTTCATGTAACAAAGATCTGGCAAAAAATATTTCTGGCACTTTTGTTTGTTATACCTGGAATATTGGGGACTACGGGTTTTATCGGCCTGTTAGTTTTGGAGGGAGATTTCCAGATAATCCTGATTGTGACAGTGTTTTTGGCTGTTGGCAGTGGTTTTTATGGATGGAAAAGGTTTAATACCGAAAAAACACCCTCCCAAGGAGTTTTCTTTTTAGTAAGTGCTGCGTTTTTTACGTATTTTTCCGTTTATCAAATCGTCTTCCCCAAGCTTGAAACACTCTGGATTAGTAACCGTATGATAGTGGCATTAGAAAAACAGGAAAGGGGGGCATCTTGCCCAGCGCCTTCCGTTATTTCCGTTGGTTATCATGAACCAAGCCTTGCTTTTTTGGGGCCTCTTGATTTGCGTTTTGCACCATCTGTTGATGTGGTAAAAGCTTTAAGCGAAAATCCCTGCCGTTTACTTTATGTAACGGCACAGCGGGAAAAGGCGCAACTGGAAGCTTTAAACAAGGCTGGGCTAAGGCCTATCGTTCTGGAAACCATGAAAGGTTTTAAGTTAAATGGCGGGGATGATGTGACGATTAAGCTATACCGCTTTGAAAAAGAAAGCACTGTTGATGAGTAGAAAATATTCCTGCCTTTTGGAATTCAAAAGGCGCCTTATCTTGAATGCTAAAACCTATTTCGGATTTTTGGAATGGGAGAAAGATTATAATTTCGCTTATTTATCACAAAGCATGAATAAAGACAGGTTTTTTGCCTTTTTAATGTTTCTTCTTGCTGGCTTTTATTTATTTGATAAGCCAATAGTACAGGCTGTTAGAGAGTTACCCCTAGAAAGTCATTATTTTTTTCGTTTCATCACGAATTTCGGTGCCTCTCATTGGTATATTGTGCCATCAAGTCTTATTGTACTTGTTTTTTGGCTTATGGATTGGAAAAAACTTTCTAGACGCGCCTACTGCCAATTCTTACTTATTGCAATGTGGGCAAGCAGTTTTCTATTTGCCAGTGCGGCTGGTGGTCTTTTTGTCAATCTCTTAAAGCGGATGATAGGGCGCGCCAGACCGCGTTATCTGGAAGATTTAGGACCATATTATTTTGATCCATTTGCATTTAAAAGTGCTTTTGCCAGTTTTCCTTCAGGCCATTCAACAACAATTGGTTCCATGGCTTTTTTATTTATTGTTTTTTTTCCTAAGGCAAAATGGAGCCTTATGTTTTTTGCGTTAATGGTGGGTATAAGCCGTGTCGTTGTTGGGGCTCATTATCCAATGGACGTTATTGCAGGGCTGGCATTGGGAGGTTTCATTTCCTGGTTAACCGTTATATTTTTTGTAAAACGCGGTATGGGATTTAAGCGGGATGAATGCGCCGTTTTTAAAATTTCCCCAAAATGGCCCAAAAGGCGGCTCTCATTTTTTGAGTTTAGGCAAGCAATGTGCTGCGGTTTTTCATTTAAGTTAAAAGAACATTGCCATTAAGAGTTAATCCCTTTAAGAAATCGCCGTAAGACAAATAAAATAATGACAATCAAAAACAAAGAACGGTACGCCGAATGGCTGAAGAAAAATGCGCTCTATCTGTCTTGATTCCATGTAAAGATGAATCGGAAAATATTGGTATTTTGATTGATGAAATTGATGAGGCCTTAACGCCTTGCGCTTTGGCAGCAAATTTTGAGGTTATTATTATTGATGATGGCTCTGAAGATAATACCTTCCAAACGGTTGCTGATTTAAAAAAGACAAGGCCATGGCTTCGCTTGTTAAGGCATAGTAAATGTGCTGGACAAAGTGCCGGTTTAAGAACAGGTCTTTTGGCCTCTAGGGGGGGAATTGTGGCCCTTCTTGATGGGGATGGACAAAACAACCCTATTTATCTGCCTAGATTACTGGAAATTTTTGATAAAGAGGGCGCAGAAGTCGGCATGGTTGCAGGTCAGCGTCTTAAAAGAACAGATGGCTTTATTAAAAAACACGCTTCACGCATGGCCAACGGTCTTCGTGGTTGGATGTTACAGGATAAAGCGCGCGATTCGGGCAATGGTCTTAAAGCATTTCGCCGTCATGTTTGGTTAGCGCTTCCTTATTTTGATCATTGGCATCGGTTTTTGCCAGCACTCGTGGTGCGGGAAGGTTATGACTTGCGGTTTATCGATGTGGTGGATCGTCAAAGACGATTTGGCCAGTCAAAATATGGCGTATTTGATAGGGCGCTAGTTGGTATACTTGATCTAATTGGTGTTTGGTGGCTAAGACGCCGCCGCCGCGTCATTCCATCCGTTTCGGAATATCAAGACTAGGTAGATATAATGTTTGAAGCTTTGAAAGACTGGTTTTATGCTGTTTTTGTAGATCAGTTTGATGCATGGATTATTTTGGGCTTTGTGGCACAATTCCTTTTCATGATGCGGTTTATGGTGCAATGGATTGCATCTGAACGGGTGGGGCGTTCGATTGTTCCTGTAGCATTTTGGTTTTTCTCCGTTGGGGGAGGAGCTTTGTTATTTGTGTATGCCTTGCAGCGCCAGGATCCTGTTTTTATTGCAGGACAAGGCTTAGGGCTTTTAATTTATTTTCGTAATCTATGGCTGATTTTTAAAGAGAAAAAGAGGGAAGGGCTAGAAGCTGCACCACCTCCCAAATCTTGATTGTTTCTTATGCTTCAAACTCAATTCGATCAAGGCCTGCTCTTAAGTCGGCAATCAAGTCATCGGGGTGCTCTAATCCAATTGAGAGACGAATGGTAATTTGCTGAGGCTTTTTTGTTGCTGTGCGAATGCCTTCAAATTGGCTTAAAACAGCCAAACTTTCAAATCCACCCCAAGAATAACCAAGACCAAAAAGTTCTAACCCATCAAGAAACGCTGCGGCAGCATTAATATCTATTGTGTCCTTCAAAATAAAGCCAAAAAGACCGCTTGAACGACCAAATAGTTTTTTCCATAAAGCATGACCGGGGTTATCAGGAAGTGCAGGGTGTAAAACGCGATCAACTTCATCTTGTTCATTCAGCCAATTGGCAATCATCAAGGCATTTTTTTCTTGGTGAGCCATACGAACAGCCATCGTTCGCATACCGCGCAAAGTAAGATACATTTCTTCTGTGCCAGGTTGTATGCCTATATTTTTGTGGGCATCATAAATATCTTTCCAATGTTTCCCATTAGTAGAAATAGAACCAATAAGCGCATCAGAGTGGCCGGCAAGGTATTTTGTTGCGGCTTGAATGGAATAATCAATGCCAAAGGGAATGGGTTTGAAAATAAGCGGGGAGGCCCATGTATTATCAATCATAGTAGTAACGCCCCTTTGTTGTGCTACCCTCACAAATGCTGTCAAATCAGGCATTTCAAATGAATGGGAACCTGGTGCCTCCATAAAAAGAACACTGACTTTTTCATCAATCAATGTATCGATTTTTTCGCCAAGAAGCGGATCGTAATAAACAGTTTCAACCCCGTATCGAACGAGTGTTTCATCGCAAAAACGACGGGTTGGACTATAAACATTATCTGTCATTAAAATCTTTTCACCTGCCTTAACAGCCGCCAGAATGGCAATAGTGCAGGCAGCCAAACCTGAAGGAACAAGAACGGTGTTATAAGCCTCTTCCAGCGTGTTAATTGTATCAACTAGTGCTTCAATAGTTGGCGTGTTGGTTAAGCCATAAGTATACTTAATGGGTTTTTTACCCATGAGTTGAGCCGTGTTTTCAAACAGGACCGTAGAGGCACGAACCACAGGTGGAGAAACAAATTGCCCCGTCAAATCTTTAGAGCGTCCTCCCTGTATAAGCTTTGTTTCACCACGTAATTTACGGGGAGATTTATCTATGGTTGTCATTTAAAAAAATTCCACTCTATTTTTCAACATCATGCCGACAGACTATCAGAGGCAGGCGCACAATCAATGGACAGTGTAGAAAAAATAAATAAAAAGCCTTGACCAAACTGTCATAATAGCATTCGATAGGATTGTTAGATAGTTTTCGGCTTTACGTATAAGACGAAAACAGGGGAGACAGGGAGAGTTATTTCATTTCAGTGACAAGTTCATAACTTGCCAGAGCTTCTACTCGTCTGTGTGAATGGTCTCATCTGTGATTTATTTAGAAAAAAAGGCCGCTTTAAAATGAAAGCAAAATTATTATCTGCCGCGTTTGGTGCAGCATTATCTGTGACTGCTGTTAATGCCTCTGCTGCTACATTAGATGATGTTAAATCTAAAGGATTTATTCAATGTGGTGTGAGCCAGGGTTTGCCAGGTTTTTCACAACCTGATTCTTCAGGCAATTGGTCCGGTCTTGATGTTGATGTTTGTCGTGCTGTCGCTGCTGCTGTTTTTGGTGATGCAGGTAAAGTTAAATATACACCACTTTCTGCTAAAGAACGCTTCACTGCTCTTTCTTCTGGCGAGATTGACATTCTTTCCCGTAACACAACGTGGACTGCCACACGGGATACACAGCTTGGTTTAAACTTTGCCGGTGTTAACTATTATGATGGCCAGGGTTTCATGGTTCGCAAAGAACTTGGTGTTTCTTCCGCGCTTGAACTTTCTGGTGCTTCTGTTTGTACGCAAACAGGTACAACGACAGAAATTAACGCGACAGATTATTTCACTGTTAATAAAATGGAATATGAACTCGTTGCATTTGAGAAAAATGACGAGGTTGTTGCAGCCTATGATTCTGGTCGCTGTGAAGTTTTAACATCAGATGCTTCTCAACTTTATTCATTGCGTCTTAAATTAACAGACCCGAATGTACACGTTGTTCTTCCTGAAATTATTTCAAAAGAGCCTTTGGGGCCAGTTGTTCGTCAGGGTGATGATCAATGGTTCAACATTGTTCGTTGGTCTTTCAGTGCGATGGTCAATGCTGAAGAACTTGGTGTAACATCTGAAAATGTTGATGAGATGAAAAAGTCTGAGAATCCAGGCATTAAACGTCTTCTTGGTGTTGAGGGTAATTTTGGTGAAGGCTTAGGCATTCCAAATGAATGGGCCTACAATATTGTAAAACATGTTGGTAACTACGGTGAATCTTTTGATAAGCATGTAGGACCAGAAACATCACTTGGTATTGCTCGTGGCGTGAATGCATTATGGTCTAAAGGCGGCGTTATGTATGCCCCTCCAATTCGTTAAGCTTGATTTTATAATCAAGGCCCAACCGATACGGTTGGGCCTTGTTTTTTTAAAATCAGTATTGCCTTATAATTTTACATTGAAGGGTTAGATTGGGCATGACTGTAGATACAGACGGTGTGAATGCCGTGGATCAAATGGAAAAAGGGCCGCAAAAAACCGCCTTTTTTAATAATCCAAAAATTCGTAGTAGCGTTATTCAGGTTCTTTTGATTGGAATTTTAATATATGGTGTTTGGTCCTTAATTTCCAACACCGCTGCTAATTTATCAGCACAAAGTAAAAGCTTCGGTTTCGGTTTTTTAGATAATGCCTCAGGATTTGATGTTAGTCAGTCTTTGATTGAATATAGTCGGGCATCATCATTCTGGACGGTTTATCAAGTTGGTCTTTTAAACACACTATTGGTTGCAATTACAGGTATAATATTAGCAACTCTTGTCGGTTTTTCAATTGGTATTGCAAGGCTTTCAAGTAATTGGATCGTATCCAGAGCAGCTTATTGGTATGTTGAGGCATTGCGTAATATCCCACTTCTTTTGTGGATTTTTATTTTCTATTTTGGTGTATTGCGTTTACTCCCCAGTAAAAGGGAACCGCTTGGAACATCTTTAGATGGTGCTTTAGGATATTTAAGTATTGGGGGTTGGATTGCCCCAAAACCCGTAGCAGGCGACATGTTATGGCTAACGGGCCTTGCGGTTCTTTTTGGTATTGTTGCCTCTTTTATTGTTTCAAGTTGGGCCAAAAAACGCCAAATGAGAACGGGTCAGCAATTCCCGACACTTTATGTTATCCTTGGATTGATTATTGGGCTGCCTGCGGCTCTTTTCATAGTCACTGGACTGCCCCTTAGTTTTGAATACCCTGAAATAGGTCGCTTTGGCGCTAGAGGTGGCATGCCTGTTTTACCGGAATTTATTGCTCTTTTAACAGCGCTTTCTATTTATACATCAGCTTTTATTGCTGAAATTGTACGTGCTGGTATTTTAGCAATTAATAAAGGACAAACAGAAGCTTCTCACGCTTTAGGTCTGCGTCCGGGGCCGACCTTGAATTTAGTCATTATTCCACAAGCGCTAAGGGTTATTATTCCACCTTTGACAAACCAGTTTTTGAATTTGACAAAAAATTCATCGTTGGCGGTGGCTATCGCTTACCCCGAATTGGTTTCTATTTTTGCTGGAACGGCGCTCAATCAGTCTGGCCGTGAAGTGGAAATCATCATGATAACAATGGCAACCTACCTAACATTGTCGCTTCTTACATCGACATTTATGAACTGGTATAATAACCGCATGGCATTGATTGAGAGGTAAGCAATGGCAAATGGATTTGTAAGAAAAGAAATGCTTGCCCAAATGCCAGCGCCTGCTGGTACCAAAGGGCCGCTTCATTGGTTGAAAACAAATTTATTTTCAACGCCTCTAAATAGTGCCGCGACCTTGGTAGCGCTTTATGCTCTTTATTGCATTGTGCCACCTTTTATCGATTTTGCACTCATAAGTGCTGTTTGGTCGGGTGAAAGCCGTGAGGCATGTGCAACTATTAAGCAAGGGGGCATTAAGCCCGATGGCTGGTTTGGGGCGTGTTGGCCTTATGTTGGAGCAAACTTAAAGCTTTTCATTTATGGGCGTTATCCTGTTGATGAATTGTGGCGTGTTAATATCGTCTATATTATGTTTGCCATAAGTGCTTTGGGACTTTTAATCCCTACATTACCCTTTAAGCGTCAAAATGTGTTTTTCATGTTTGGCATTTTTCCGGTCGTGGCATTTATTTTACTAACGGGTGGGCATCTGGAACTGAATGGTTTTCTTATTGCTGTTTTTTTTATGGAGCCTTCTTACAGTGCTTTCTGGATTGATTTTGCAGTAACCACTCTGTTTTTTGCAGCTATAGCCTATCTTCTGGCAAAAGGTACTGATAGTGATCCGATTCCCAACTTGCGGGCTGTTTTTGGGGTTGCTATTATTTTAGTTGCCGTTTTGCTAGCTGTTTCTGCGCCCTTAGGCCTAGAACATGTAGAAACTGAAGTATGGGGTGGGCTGCTTGTAACATTGGTTATTGCTGTTACAGGTATTGTTGCCTCATTACCAATTGGTATTTTGCTTGCATTGGGCAGGCGGTCCAATATGCCGATTGTTAAACTTATTTGTGTTATCTTCATTGAGTTTTGGCGCGGTGTGCCGCTTATTACCGTGTTGTTCATGTCTTCTGTGATGTTGCCACTTTTCTTGCCGGAAGGGGTAGATTTTGACAAATTGCTACGCGCACTTATAGGTGTTGCTCTATTTTCATCAGCTTACATGGCTGAAGTGATTAGAGGCGGGATTCAGGCTTTACCAAAAGGGCAATATGAAGGTGCAATGGCACTGGGTTTAAACTATCGTCAAATGATGCAGATGGTTATTTTACCTCAGGCTTTGAAGCTTGTTATTCCAGGTATTGTCAACACATTCATTGGCTTGTTTAAAGATACAACGCTTGTTCTTATCATCGGCTTATTCGATTTTCTTGGCCAAATTCAATCAAGTTATTCAGATCCAACCTGGGCATCACCTGTTCAATCTATGACAGGGTACTTATTTGCTGCTCTTGTTTATTGGTTCTTCTGTTTCTCGATGGCACGTTATTCTATGTATATGGAACGCCGTCTTGATACAGGTCATCGTAGTTAAAGGATTAAAAATATGACAACTGATAATGCTGTTAAAGCAGAAGATATAGAAGTTGATCGTTCAAAAATGCACGTTTCCGATACAGATGTTGCTATTGATATTGTGAATATGAATAAATGGTACGGTGACTTTCATGTCCTCAAAGACATTAATTTACGTGTTATGCGCGGGGAGCGTATTGTAATAGCCGGGCCTTCCGGTTCAGGAAAATCAACCATGATACGTTGTATCAACCGTTTGGAAGAACATCAAAAGGGTCAAATTATTGTTGATGGTATTGAACTTACCAATGATTTGAAGAAGATTGATGAAGTGCGCCGCGAAGTTGGCATGGTTTTTCAGCACTTTAATCTTTTTCCCCATTTGACTATTTTGGAAAATTGTACACTTGCTCCAATTTGGGTTCGCAAAATACCTAAAAAGCAAGCTGAAGAAATTGCCATGCACTATCTTGAGCGCGTCAAAATTCCTGAACAGGCGTTGAAATATCCAGGCCAGCTTTCAGGCGGTCAACAACAACGTGTGGCTATTGCTCGTTCATTGTGCATGAATCCACGTATCATGCTTTTTGATGAACCAACATCCGCGCTTGACCCTGAAATGATTAAAGAAGTGCTGGATACAATGGTAAGCCTTGCAGAAGAAGGCATGACCATGTTGTGTGTAACGCATGAGATGGGTTTTGCAAGGGAAGTGGCAAACCGTGTTATCTTTATGGATGCAGGTCAAATTGTTGAAGAAAATGAGCCTGTTGCCTTTTTTGATAATCCGCAACATGAACGCACTAAACTGTTCTTAAGCCAAATTATTCACTAAAATGTCTAAAAGTGAAAACCCCGCTATTTGCGGGGTTTTTTATTAGGTTTTTATAATCGGCACATCTCTTAAAGAACCCCATTCGCTCCACGATCCATCATATAGGGCAAAGGTATTATAGCCCAAATGCGTGAGCGCCAGAAGTATGATACAAGCTGTTACGCCAGACCCACAAGTTGCAATAACAGGTTGATGCGGGGTAAAGCCTTTTTGATCAAAAATTCTCTGCAGATCTTTTGTCGATAGCAGCTTTTGTGCATTATCGAGTAGACTATCATAAGGAATATTAATCGCTCCTGGCATATGGCCAGCCTGAACGCCTGGACGAGGCTCTGCTTCTCTTCCTAAAAAGCGGGCAGAACTGCGCGCATCAAAAAGCAACGGCGACTCTTTTGATAGGATGGCTTTTTTCATTTCTTCTAGATCAATGGTTAAGTTGTTTTCAACTCTTGCTAAAAAATTTGTTTTGGGTTTGGTTTTCAAACCGCTTTCAATTTTGTAGCCCATGTTTTTCCATGCCTGCAGGCCACCATTTAAAATATAGACTTTTTGTATGCCGAAGTGACGAAACATCCACCAGATACGTGCTGCGGAAAAAAGTCCTTTTGTATCATAAATAATAAAGGTCATTTCGTGTGATAGGCCAAGAGATCCCATTTCACGAGAAAATTGTGCCGCATCTGGCATCATATGCGGTAGGTCGGTATCCTGTCTTGAATGTTTATCCAAATCAAAGAAAAGAGCACCGGGTATATGCTCTTTCTCATATTCTTCTTTCGCATTACGCCTTTCTGAGGGGAGATGCCATGACCCATCAAGTATAACCAGATCATCTTCAAGCAGATGGTCATGCAGCCAGTCTGCACCAACTGTTACTTTTTGATGGGTCATAGATTTACCTTTTAATTATGCGTCTGTATCTTCAAATGGAATTTCAAATTCCGGTTGTTTTTCCATCCATTCCGGTGCAGTAATATCTTTTGAGCGTAGGAAGGCAGGATCAAAGAGTTTTGATTGGTAGCGTGTGCCATAATCACACAAAATAGTAACAATCGTATGTCCAGGGCCAAGATCACGGGCCATACGTACGGCACCAGCAATATTAATAGCAGAAGAGCCGCCCAAAACAATGCCTTCTTTATCCATTAAATCAAATATATAAGGCATAGCTTCAGGGTCTTTTATTTGATAGGTGAAATCTGGTTTAAAGCCTTCAAGGTTTGCTGTAATTCGACCCTGCCCAATACCTTCAGATACAGAAGAACCTTCTGCTTTTAATTCACCATGTGCATAAAAATTATAAAGTGCAGCGCCCATTGGGTCTGCAATACCAATTTTCACATCAGGTTTGAGGTGGCGTAAGGCTTGAGATACGCCAGCTAAAGTACCGCCAGAACCGCAAGCGCTAACAAAAGCATCAACCTTGCCATTGGTCTGTTCAAATATTTCTGGTCCTGTCGTCTCAATGTGAGCCTGTCGATTAGCAACATTATCAAACTGATTTGCCCAAATTGCGCCATTGGGTAAGGTTTTATTCAGATGTTCTGCTAGGCGACCAGATAGGCGCACAAAATTATTCGGATTTTTGTAAGGTTTTGGCGGTACCTCAATTAATTGTCCACCGTAAGAGCGAATGGCATCTTTTTTTTCCTGGCTTTGACTATCGGGAATAACAATAACAGATTGAAACCCAAGCGCCTTTCCAACCATTGCAAGGCCAATGCCTGTATTGCCTGCAGTACCTTCAACGATTGTACCGCCAGGGCGTAATTTGCCTTTGGCAATGGCATCCTTAATAATATAAAGCGCCGCGCGATCCTTGACGGATTGCCCAGGATTGAGAAATTCGGCCTTGCCCAAAATCTCACAGCCTGTTTCATCAGAAATTTTATTTAAACGAATAAGCGGAGTGTTGCCAATAAGGTCGACAACGGAAGAATTGATTGCTGAACGAGACATGACCTAAATTCATTTTTGAGTGATAATTGTCATGACGCTACTTCTAACATCACTTTATCGCAAGTAAGAACGTTTTGAATTTTTTCAATACAGAGGAAAGATGATCGTTTTTAAGCTGAATTGTGGATTGTTTTACCCTAGAAAAAGAAATTGAATATATTTCGTATAACCTGATCTAAAAATTTTATTGACCGTAAAAATATTAAAAGCGAGAAATTTTGTTATAAATAAATGAAAACAGACCCCTTTGTGGAATATGATTTATGAGTGAAATGATACAGGCGCAGATAATGGATGTTTTGATGGCAGAATATGTGTCGGGTGTTCTAACCAAGCCTGCCAATGTGCTTGTCGATTGCTATCTTGAACTTTTACCAGAGCGCCAAACATTTGTGAGAGAGTTAGAGGCTTTGGCTGGCCATTCCCTTGATATGGGAGATGAAGCGCCTATAAAAGATGCTTCTATGATGCTGGAAACAATTTTTGCAACGACTGATAAAAGTGCGAGTGATAAAATTCCTGAAAATATTTTACGAAAGCCACAACCAGACGGATGGATGCCAGCTAAATTAAAAGATTTTATTGGCTATGGGCCGCAAGACGTTAACTGGCGTATGAAAATTCCTGGTGTATATGGGCATAAAATTACAGCTGAAGAATATGATGTTTCCCTTTTGAAAATTAAACCTGGTGTTTCAGTGCCTAGCCACACCCATGAAGGACGAGAGTTAACACTTGTCCTTAAAGGGAGCTTCGATGATGGACCAAACCATTATAAGCGAGGAGATATTTCTGTTGCAGATGGCAATATTGACCATAAGCCTGTTGCAGGAATGAAAGAAGAATGCATCTGTTTTGTTGTAAATGATGCCCCTTTGCGTTTGACTGGACCCATTGGTCGTATATTTTCTTCTGTTCTACCAGGTTAGAGATGATGAAAAAAAAGCACATAAAATCAGCAACGCCATTTGATGGTGTTGCATGGGTAACAGGGGCAAGTTCTGGTCTTGGACGAGAAGTGGCCTTGTGTCTTGTTAGGCGTGGCTGGCGGGTTGTTGTTACAGCAAGAAACCTTGAAAAACTTGAAGAGCTAAAACAAAAAGCTGATAAAGCCTATGGCAAGCTTATTATTAAACAAGGCGATGTTTCCAATGCTGAAACCATGCGTTCGATTGTTGAGGACATTGAAAAAAACCATGGTGGCCTTGGGCTTGTTATTTTAAATGCTGGTATTTACCAGCCTATGGGCGGTGATGATCTTCAATTGAATGTTTTTCAAAAAACTTTTGACGTGAATTTTAATGGTGTTTTACACGGCCTTTTACCGGCAATTGAGGTGATGCGCCCGCGTGGAAGAGGGCAGATTGCTATCGTTTCTTCTGTTGCTGGTTATCGAGGTTTGCCAAATGCAACAGCTTATGGGGCTACAAAAGCTGCTTTG
>CALHLB010000018.1 GCA_938034375.1 uncultured Alphaproteobacteria bacterium
CTTGGAGCTGTTGTTGAAGTCGATGCAATCTTTCATTTAAAAGAAGAATAGAACGGTAGAAAACTTCATGGAAGAAAGCTTTAAAGTTTCCATTCATAAAAGCTTTGAAGATATAAAAAAAGAGGACTGGGACAAATGCGCTAATCCTCCTTTTAGAGCCTATAACCCTTTTGTATCTTTTGATTTTTTGGATGCCCTTGAACGCTCTTCCTCGGCCACAAGCAAAACAGGCTGGCTAGGCCAGCATATGCTGCTTTATGGAAAGAATGATGAAGTGGTTGGAGCTCTCCCCTGTTATTTAAAAAACCATAGCCATGGGGAATATGTTTTTGATTATGGTTGGGCAGACGCTTTTGAACGTGCAGGCAGCAATTATTATCCAAAATTACAGGTTTCCATCCCCTTCACCCCTGTAACTGGCCCTCGCTTTTTAACAAAACATAAGGAAAATGAAATACAAACATGCCAAATACTGGCAGAAGCCTTGAACCAACATGCAAAGTCTCTCAATATTTCCTCTATTCATGCAACTTTTATAACAAAATCTGAATGGCTGGAACTAAGAGAACTTAATTATCTACAAAGAGCCGACCAGCAATTTCATTTCGAAAACAAAAATTACAAAAATTTTGACGATTTTCTAAAGGCCCTCACCTCCAGAAAAAGAAAGCAAATAAAGCGTGAACGGAGAGAAGCGCTTGCAAATAATATTGAAGTTGAATGGATAACTGGAGCAGAAATTACCGAACATCACCTCGATGTATTTTTTAATTTTTATATTGATACAGGCATGAAAAAATGGGGAACACCCTATCTTACCCGCTCATTTTTCAGCCTCTTATATGAACGCATGGCCAATAATATTTTATTTATTTTTGCAAAAAGGGACAATCTATATATTGCCGGCGCTTTGAATATGATTGGTGGAGATACACTTTATGGCCGATATTGGGGATGTCTTGAAGAACATCCATTTTTACATTTTGAAATCTGTTATTATCAAGCAATTGATTATGCCCTTCAAAATAATTTAAAGCGCGTGGAAGCAGGCGCGCAAGGAGGGCATAAACTCATTCGCGGTTATGAACCTATACTAACCTATTCTGCTCATTATATTACCCATGATAATTTTCGTGAGGCTATTGCGCGTTATTTAAACCATGAAAGACAACAAGTCGCGCATCAACATGAGATACTCGTTGAGCGCACGCCTTTTAAAAATTCAACAGACAAAGAAGAAAAATCATGACAGTTACGCCTTATGAGCCTACTAATATTTTTACAAAAATCCTTCGGGGAGATATTCCCTGTCATAAAGTTTATGAAGATAAGAAATCACTTGTTTTCATGGATATACTGCCCAGTAGTCAGGGACACTGTCTAGTTATTCCCAAAACGCCTTCCCGTAATATTTTTGATATTGAGGAAGCCGACTTACGCCACATAATTTCTGTAACGCAAAAAATCGCGAAAGCCGCAAAAGAAACCCTTAAGTGCGATGGCGTAACCATTCGCCTACACAATGAAAAAGCCGGTGGACAGGAAGTTTTTCATACCCATTTTCACGTTATTCCACGTTATGAAGGTATCCCGCTTAAACCTCAGACAGATACGGAGACTAATCATAATGAATTGGCAGAAGTCGCTAAGAAACTTTCAAAATCGCTTTAAAGATAAAAAAAAGCTGCACTTACAAGCACAACCTCGCCTACCAAAATACCATAAATTATCTTAGGGCGGGTGAGGAAAAAAACACCATAACCCAATAATAAAGCAGATAATCTGGCCCAGAGAGGCACATCAATCAAACTACCTGAAGGAAAAACAACAAGCTTTGCAATCAAGCCCGCAACAAGGGCTGTGGCAATGGCTTTTACCCAGTTTAAAAATTCACTCTCTTCATCCAAAGATTTTGCAAAAACAGCGCCCAACCATCGCCAAATCTGTGTCGGCAGCGCACCAGCCAATAAAATGAAAAGAAATGGATACCATTCAGAAAACGGGGCGCGCAAAATATCCATCATGTTCTTTTACCAAAGAGATTTATTAAATAGGCAAAACTGCCGCCCAATAGACCACACCACAACAAATCCGTTTCCGGTGTAATTAAATGAAAAGCTGGCCCTAAGACCAAACCAGCACCAATGGCCCAATATTCAGTTTTTATACGCGCAGCAGCTGTCATTGATAAAAGAAAATAAATAGGCGTTAAAAACACCAATGCAGCAGAAGCAACAGGCGGCAAAGAAGCTGAAAAATAGTTGGCAAGCCCCGCAACGCAAGTGTTGATGATAGCCAAAGTAAAGGCAAAACCAATGAAAAAAGCAAACCGCCCTTCCCTTGGCAATTCAGGAACAAGGCGCATGGCAAAAACCCATGCAGTAATTGCAATAAAATTTGAGGCAAAGACAAGATGCCATGTTTTCGTCTGGCTGGATTTTAAAAAAGGAATCAGCGCCATTGTCATGGGCATAAGCCGAACAGACGCCAAAACCACGGCAAAAACCGTTGCATAAAAAGGAACATCATTTAACACAGCCCCAACCACAACAACGGCACTTGGCAAAGCCCAAGTGGTGAAAGCAAGAACCATTGTCTGAGAAGGTGTTAACCCTGCTTCAGCAGATAAGCCGCCAAAACCCACAAAGGACATCATTAAAATGCAAGCCGGAATGGACAGAAGATGACGAACCCCTTGCCAATACCAATAAGAAAAAGCCTTCTCTCCCATCATCACCTCAAAAATTCAGGACATATAAAAAATGTCCTGAAATCTTAATCCGTTTTCAAGGGAACTTTTGGGACAGGACTTTTGCCATCACCTTTTTTACCTTTATCCACTGCTGCCTTTTTAGTCCGCACAGGTTTCTTTTTAGTGGCTGTAGCGCGGGTTTTTTTTGGCTTTACTGGTTCTCTTTTAGGTTTGACGCCAATATCTTCAAGTGATTCCAAAATAAGGCCAGAACCACCCTCCTCCATATGCTCAACGGTTACTTTAACGATACCACCGCTTTTTAATTTACCAAAAAGAACTTCATCAGCCAGTGGTTTTTTAATATATTCCTGAATAACACGGCTAAGCGGTCGCGCGCCCATTTGATCATCATATCCCTTATCTGCCAGCCATTCGACAGCCTCATCGCTTAATTCAAATGTAACACCACGTTCAGAAAGCTGTGCTTCAAGCTGTATCACAAATTTCCGAACAATTTCATGAACAACCTTCTTCGGCAAACCACCAAATGGAATAATCGCATCTAAACGGTTTCTAAATTCTGGCGTGAATAGACGGTTAATCGCTTCTTCATCTTCACCCATACGTTTTTGGTTACCAAAGCCAATAGCTGCTTTTTGCATTTCAGAAGCGCCAGCATTGGTTGTCATGATAAGAATAACATTTCTAAAATTAACAGACCTCCCATTATGGTCTGTTAACTTACCATGGTCCATAACCTGTAACAAAATATTGTATAAATCAGGATGCGCTTTTTCAATTTCATCAAGAAGCAAAACACAATGCGGGTGCTGGTCAACACCATCTGTTAACAGTCCCCCTTGATCAAAACCAACATAGCCAGGAGGCGCGCCAATCAAGCGTGAAATTGTATGGCGTTCCATATATTCAGACATATCAAACCGTAAAAGTTCGACACCCATAATGCTAGCTAATTGGCGCGCCACCTCTGTTTTGCCCACACCCGTTGGACCAGAAAACAGATAATTGCCAATGGGTTTATCTGGCTCTCGCAAGCCCGCTCTTGAAAGTTTTATGGCAGAAGTAAGCGCATCAATCGCCTTATCTTGCCCATAAACAACACGCTTAAGATTATTTTCGAGGTTTGATAGAACTTCTGCATCATCTTTAGAAACAGATTTCGGCGGAATACGTGCCATTGTTGCAATAGTCGCTTCAATGTCCTTGACATTAATGGTTTTTTTACGTCTGGATTTTGCAACCAGATTTTGACTGGCTCCCGTTTCATCCAATACATCAATAGCCTTATCTGGCAATTTACGATCGCCAATATATTTGGCTGAAAGTTCAACAGCCTGTTTTATTGCATCATTGGTGTATTTAACATCATGATATTCCTCATAATAAGGCTTCAAACCTTTAAGAATATCAATAGCATCTGGAATAGAGGGCTCCTTTACATCAATTTTCTGGAAACGCCGCACAAGCGCACGATCTTTTTCAAAAAATTGGCGATATTCTTTATAAGTCGTTGATCCCATACACCGAATAGCACCAGAAGCCAAAGCAGGTTTCAACAGGTTAGAAGCATCCATTGCCCCGCCAGAAGTTGCACCAGCGCCTATAACAGTGTGAATTTCGTCAATAAACATAACCGCGCCGTCAAAATCTTCAATTTCTTTGACAACTTGTTTCAAGCGCTCTTCAAAGTCTCCACGATAGCGTGTTCCAGCTAATAAAGAACCCATATCAAGTGAGAAAATAGTGGCATCTTTTAAAACATCAGGCACATTGCCTTCAACGATACGCTTGGCTAAACCTTCCGCAATTGCAGTTTTGCCAACGCCCGGATCCCCAACAAAGAGAGGATTGTTTTTTTGCCGGCGGCATAAAACCTGTATCGTGCGTAATATCTCGCTGTCACGCCCGATAAGTGGGTCTATTTTACCGTCTTTAGCTTTTAAGTTTAAATTAATACAATAGGCATCAAGTGCGCCCGCTTTCTTGCTTTCACCCTCGCCATTAATATCAATATTATCGTCATCATCAGCACCACGCACAGCTTTTGGCTCACTCATACCCGCCCGCTTGGCAATGCCATGACTAATATAATTAACGGCGTCATAACGTGTCATATTCTGTTCTTGCAGAAAATAAGCCGCGTGACTTTCACGCTCTGCAAAAATAGCAACAAGCACATTGGCGCCCGTTACTTCATCACGACCAGAAGATTGAACATGAATAACAGCCCGTTGAATAACCCTTTGAAAACCAGCCGTAGGCTTTGAATCCTCATCATGCCCGGTTACTAGACCCGAAAGTTCGGTATCGACATATTCAGTTAAATCTCGCCTCAATTTTTCCAAATCAACACTTGACGCCTTCATAACAGCCGAAGCGTCATCATCGTCAACAAGCGCTAACAGCAAATGTTCAAGCGTGGCATATTCCTGCCCGCGATCATTTGCATAAATAAGCGCTTGATGGAGGGCTTGTTCCAAACTGCGTGTAAAAGATGGCACTATATAAACCTCATAATTTCAGTTTTTCTCCATGACACATTGCAAAGGGTGCTGGTTTTTTCTCGCAAAGTCCATAACCTGCGTTACTTTTGTTTCAGCTATTTCGTAGGTAAAGACCCCACATTGCCCAACACCAGTATTGTGCACATGCAGCATAATTTGCGTTGCTTCTTCCTGTGTTTTCTTAAAAAAGCGTTCGAGAATATGCACCACAAATTCCATTGGCGTGTAATCATCGTTTAAAATAAGAACACGATAAAGATTAGGCTTTTTAACCTTAGTTTTCGTGCGGGTTATAACGTCAGCGCCAGAATCATCATTATGGTCACCAGCGCCCCGCTCGTCATTTTCATTGCTGCCTAGTATAATTTTCATGCCGCGAACAAGATACCTTTGATAAACCGTTAATCAGAGGGGCATGCCCACCGAATATATAATATAATGATTGATTAAGTTTAAAAAAGGTAGAAGAAATAGAAAATGATAACAATCAAATTTGAAATGAAGATCTTATGTTTTTTGGGGATAAAAAAACCCCACCAGAAAGGCGAGGCTTTTACCATTGATCACTTTATTGTAAAATCGTCCGGCAGGGACGATTGAAAATAAAACCTATTTAATGGCCTTGTTTACAACATCTTCAATTGGCTTATAAACTTCTTTAGCCATTGATGTGTACATTTCACCAATCTTAGTTGCTTGCCCTACAAAATCCTCATAAGAAGATTTAGCAAAATCACTTTGCACTTCAAATGCCTTATCAAGTGATTTTACAGCCATCAATTTTTCAACAGCAGCTGATGTATCTTCAAAAGATTTTTTTGAGTAATCAGCCGTTTCAGTTGCGATTGATTGAAATGTTTGGGATACAAGGCCCATATTCGCCATAGCTGTATCCATGTTTTCTTTGCTCATTTTTTGAAAATCTTCAAATAAATTAGTCATTTGTCCGCTACCTCTAGAATGACAATTAAAATCTGATGATGCAAAACTAGCAATCATCAACCTTCATGTATTAGTAATATATTGCAACGCACAAAGTTTTGCAAGTCTTTTGTGTGCGCTGCAAAACAAATATATTACCGGTACCTAAAAATAACATACAAATAAAAGTTATTGATAAACTCAAAAGAGTGATTCACATTTCGTTATCCTAAACAATTCCTTTACCGATTCGTAACACCCTCGGTATATCTTGTCTAAAAAACGGCCTTCGAAACACATGTTATGTGAAAAACAAGGCGTTTAGTTATGTGTAAAAAGGCCAGAAGAGCCCTTGTGAGTGGAGTAAACCCTTGTCGCGCGGTGTGTATGTTGTTGCTATCAACAAGTTTAGACTGTTCATTTCATCACTTTTCCTATTAAGTGCCTTTTTAATGGCAAGCAATTCTGCTTTTGCCAATAGCAAATATGCAGCCTTTGTTTATGATGTGAACAAAGGAAAAGTTCTCTTTTCAAGAAATGCAGACAGGTCCCGTTTTCCTGCATCCTTAACAAAAATGATGACGCTTTATATGGTCTTTGATGCCATTGATGCTGGTAAAATAAGTCTTTCTACCCCCATGAAAGTTTCCCGCTATGCATCAAGACGCCCGCCATCAAAACTATATTTGAAAGCAGGTTCAAGCATTCGTGTAAAAGATGCCATCTTGGCACTTGTTACCAAATCTGCCAATGATGTTGCAACAGTTATTGCAGAACATTTAGGGGGAACAGAATCAAACTTTGCCAGACAAATGACACATAAAGCCCGAAGTCTTGGTATGAAAAGCACTACTTTTGCCAACGCATCAGGCCTTCCGCATAGCAGCCAGAAAACAACAGCCCGCGACATGGCCCGTCTTGGACTGGCTTTAAGAAAAAATCATCCACGTTCTTTTAACTATTTCAAAACCCGCTCTTTCCGATACGGTAAGGCAGTTTATCGCAACCATAATCGTCTTCTTGGGCGTGTTGGTGGTGTGAATGGAATCAAAACCGGTTATATTCGCGCCTCTGGTTTTAACCTTGTGACCAATTTAGAAAAAGATGGACGTCATATTGTTGCTGTTGTTATGGGTGGAAAAACCGGTCGCTCGCGTGATGCCCATATGGCACAGCTCATCAACCGTCACCTTAAAAAAGCTTCCCGCCGCGACCGTAAAAAGAAGGTACAGCCTCTTCTTGTAGCAAGTAAGCAGCAAACAAAAGACTTTGCCACGCCACCTCTCCCCATTGCAAAACCTAGATATACAGCCCTAATCGCTGAAAAATCAACGTTAAGTGACCAAAAATTACCAAAACTTGTTGTCGCAAGCCACCACAAAGATGCATCAAGTAAAACAATAGAAGAGGTGGGATCAACTTCTCAAGAACCAGCAGGCCCGCAGGTCATTTCAGCTGATATCACTCAATCACTCCCAAAAGAAGCCATTAAGCCCAAAGAGGCCATTAAGAATGAACAGCAAGAGACACCAACTGTTGTAAAAGAAGGTTGGAAAATTCAAATTTCTGCGAGTCCAAATCTGAATGCCGCCGAAAAACTTTTAAAAGAAGCGGCACAAAAAGGCGCGCCAGTACTATCAAAAAAGACACCTTACACGGAACCAGTCAAAATAGGCTCTTCCACCCTATATCGTGTTCGTTTTGCCGGCTTTGAAACACAAAATAAAGCCCGCCAGGCCTGCCGCTTCTTAAAGAAGAAAAGGTATAAATGTATCTACTTAAATTAAGAGATTAAAATCCGCCAAAATCGGCCCTGAAAATGTAGTGAGTATCAGGAGTAAACTATGATTAAACAAAAAAATGTCTTCAGTCTTTCAGACTTTGGAAACAAAAGACAAAGAAGAAACTTCCCTCCCCTTCTTTCCCATAATCAAAATAAAGTGGGTATAAGCGGCTCTTCAAAACGCAAGTCAAAAGACCTCGTTGGCCTTTTGCTTGGCTATGGCGCACGCACAAGACGCGCAGCCATGCCAAAAGTTCTTGTCCATATGGAAGTCTTTACAGCAAGTGGAAAACATGCTGTTAAAATCAAACTAAAATAATAAATATGAAAATATAACGACCGATGTCTTCCAGAAAACAACCCATTATTATCGCCCGCTCAAGCGATGAAATTCGTAGTGAAATTTTTGAAGCTCGCGCACATGGTAAAACTATTGCGCTAGTGCCAACAATGGGCGCATTGCATGAGGGGCATCTTTCGCTCATAGATCACGCCCGCCAATATGCAAATCATATTGTTGTATCCATTTTTGTTAATCCAACGCAATTTGGTAAAGGCGAAGATTTTGACACCTATCCCCGCACTTGGGAGACAGATATTGAGGCCTTGGCAAAAAAAGGCATTGATACCGTTTATGCCCCTCAAGAAGAAGATATATATCCCCCTGGCCATGCAACAAAAATTCAAGTGGAAGGCCCAGCACTTGAACTTGAAACAGAGTATCGCCCACATTTTTTTGGCGGTGTCGCAACAATCGTTGCCAAATTGCTGTTAACAACCATGCCCGATTATGCAATTTTTGGCGAGAAAGACTATCAACAATTACTTGTCATTAAACAGATGACACGCGATTTAAACCTGCCTTGCGAGATTATTGGGGCCACTACCCTACGGGAAAAGGATGGTTTGGCCATGTCTTCACGCAATAGTTATTTAACGAAGGAAGAGCGCCCCAAAGCTGCCAAACTTTATGATGTTTTAAAAATGTGTGCAGAACAAGCACGCAAAGGATACGCACTTAAAAATATTCAGGACGAAGGCATAAAAACGTTATCAGCCAACGGCTTCAATGTGGATTATCTGGAATTTAGAAATGCTCATACCCTTCAAAAACCAATAAACCCTTCAACAGAAACTTTAAGGCTTCTAGTCGCTGCCCATTTTGGCAAACCACGCCTTATTGATAATATTGCCGTTTAAACAACTTCCAATATTCAAACAAACTTATAGCTAAACCATTTTAAAATGATCTTCATTTTAAAATAAAAGACGAGCGTAAACAAAAAGATTAGGTTATAAAAGCCCCAGTGCAACAAGCTCTTTTCGCATTGCGCTTGGCATTTTATCTGCACCAAGTGCATGATCTTCCAAATCGGCGGGTGTATCAGCTATCTTTAAATAACGCCACCCTTGAAAAGCGCGCCTCGGTAAGGGTTGGGTGCGAATAAGTTCCGGCTTTAAAACGATGTTGCAGCGTTTAATCCCATCCTCACCAATAACCATCTGCAAATCCAAAATCTCCTGGCGCGCTTCCATAACCCCTTTGATAACCCAATAAAGAGATCCACCGTCCAAAAGAGCATCCCTTTCTTTCGGCATCGAACGTGTTTGATGCACCATTTCATAACTCTGAGCTTTATCGCAAGCAGCTTTTAGCCGCTTTTTGATGAGACTTTCCAAGTCCTCAAAACTTTCAACACCAACACACAGTTTTTGTAAATGAAGCGACATTCAATGATAACAGCTGGATTTAAATAATAAAATAGTTAAGCTTTTACTCAACCATTCAAATTCCTAAAATCATATCAATGTTATTTAACATCAACATGAACAACCTTCTCAACATCGGCATCTGATTGCCCTAGAAAGGTTATAACAGCAAAAATACCAAGAAAGGCGGC
>CALHLB010000019.1 GCA_938034375.1 uncultured Alphaproteobacteria bacterium
AACAGCCGCATCCGCCACTATCTCGCTCGTTTCCATAGAAAAACATTCTGCTATTCCAAAGCAATACATATGGTGCAAGCTACACTTATCGTCTTCTTTACCGATAACTGGAATGATTATCTATTTTAATGCACCAATGCCTTATATTTACATTTCAAAATAGCGGTCACACAGAAATTAATTGACTTTATTAGTCGAATTTTCCGTCTGCGTTTCTCGGAAGCAATTGTGTGGATATTTCGACTATGAAATGTTTCCTCGGTTAAGTATAGCTAAAGCACTATAAAATGATCATGAATTTTAGCTATACTCTTTTGTTTGCTCTCAGCTTTTTTTATAAAATGATGATCATTTTATAAGGCTTACGCTATATGGTCTTTCGAATATTGAATGGCTGACATGCCGATGGGATTAATAAGAAAAGTAAAATTGATGTTTCAAAAATGGAGGAGCGATTTTTATCAAGGGAAGGGCTGCCTGCTTATTGCTCAATCCCTAAACCAAATAGACGTCTAACGGTTCTTGGTTTATTATAAAGATATGCAATACGATCTACCGCCTGTTTTAATGGTTCGGAAAATACTGTCATTGTGTGACCATTAGCGTGTAATATGGTTTGCTCGTCTTGCATCATGCCAACATGGCCAGGCCAGAAGATGATGTCACCGCGTTTGAGGCCACTTAAATCGTCTTTTAGTTCTATTTCTTCACCTAATGTCTGTTCCTGCATATCAGTATCGCGCAAAGCGGCAATTCCTGCCATTTGTAGGGATAATTGAATAAAGCCAGAGCAATCGATTCCAAAGGTTGAACAACCGCCCCACAAATAAGTAAGTCCCACCATGCTTTCGCCAACCATTACAAAGTCACTCGCATATTCATCCAGTTTGCGGGCATGGCGGGCAATAACCCAGCCATTATTCGACTTTAGATATTTTGTGCCTCTTACCGTTTCCTCACCAGTAATTTCAAGGCGTGCAGACATTGGGATTTTCATCAACGGGCGTGACTTTAAATCAGCCGTCTTATATAAAAAGGTGCCGCGCGACATAATGTGATGCGTTGCATTAAATGCGCCTTCTTTTAGATAAGATTTTTTAACCCATCCAACGTAAGAATCCCTTTCCAGAAGACCCCAAGCCCAATCTTTTTCCTCGCCATAGACAGTAAAGCTCTCGCCATAAACCAATTGTGTATCGGCACCTGCTTCTTCACTGGCCTCACGTTTTAAAACGCAAACAGGGGCAATAACGTGATGTAAAACCCCATCGTGATAATTCTGTGCTTCGCTTTTGCCTTTTAGGTAAGAGGCAGCAACCCCGTTTCTTACAGGTAAAAGGCGAGGGTCTTTTGACAACCCTTCAGGAATGGTGAGATAGCGCCTATCCATAATAAACCCTCTATTGAGAGAATATATTTGAGCAGTCTTTTGATCAAAGGGGAAGAAGTCTGGCTTTCTCGCGTATTATATCCCCAAGCTTTTCAACATAGAGCGCCCCTTCCACCGTTCGCAGGATAATGACGTTACGACGATCTTTGTCATCTCTTTTCCTGGAAACCAGGCCATGTTTACCCATTGTATCAAGAGCGCGCGTAATAACTGGCTTGGTTACATTCAAGTGTTCTGCAAGTCCACGTACGGTGTGGGGAGGCATATCGAGATATATAGTAAGTAATATACTCACTTGGCGATAGGATAAATCAATATCCCCATCGCGCACCATCTCAACATTGACCTGATGCCAAAGATTTAAGGCCTGACTGGCTCGCAACTCGATGGCCATAAGTTTCCACTTTACTCATTACGCTACCGTTTCAAAATAAAGCGGAAACAGACTTGTTACAAGCCTGTCGCCATTTTGTTCAATTTTATGGTAAATTTTAACTTCTATTTGTAGCGTGCCTTTATCAAGGCATAAAGCGCTCGAATAGCCTGAGCCTCGCCGCCCATTGGTTTGGCAGGTGCGCTTTTCGGGTTCCATGCATAAATATCAAAATGCGACCAAACCGCTGCCTTTTTCACAAAACGTGATAAAAATAGTGCCGCCGTAATAGAACCTGCAAAGCCACTTGCAGAAGCATGATTGACATCTGCAACCGAGCTATCAAGCATCGTTTGGTAAGGCGACCATAATGGCATACGCCATATCGGGTCTGCCATATCCTTTGAACGCACCTGAATTTCATCGGAAAAGCCGTCATCATGACTATAGAAGGGAACAATATCGGGTCCAAGTGCGACACGAGCAGCCCCTGTTAAGGTTGCCATATCAATCAAAAGTTCTGGTGCTTCTTCATCTGCTAGAGCCAGCGCATCAGCTAATACAAGTCTTCCTTCTGCATCTGTATTGGAAATTTCAACATTGATTCCAGCACGAGATGGTAGAACATCGCCGGGACGAAAAGCATTGCCCGCAATAGCGTTTTCAACCGCAGGAATAAGGACACGTAAGCGAATTGGTAATTTGGCATCCATAATCATGGCTGCAAGTCCCAAGACATTGGAGGCACCCCCCATATCCTTTTTCATTAACGTCATGAAATTACCTGTTTTGATGTTAAGTCCCCCTGTATCAAAGCAAACGCCTTTTCCAACTAGGGTAACTTTTGGTAGAGTTTCGTTTCCCCATACCATATCGATTAGGCGCGGGGCCTCGCTACTGGCCCGCCCAACAGCATGAATAAGGGGAAAGTTTTCTTCTAAAAGGGCTTCACCAACAATTTCATTAAATTGGGCATTATGGGTGGTAGCCAGTTTTTGAATGGCTTTTGAAAGTTGTTCAGGCCCCATATCATTTGTGGGTGTATTGACCA
Source organism: uncultured Alphaproteobacteria bacterium (assembly GCA_938034375.1). Classification (GTDB taxonomy): domain Bacteria; phylum Pseudomonadota; class Alphaproteobacteria; order Rhizobiales; family JACESI01; genus JACESI01. Next base: position 2,815 of record CALHLB010000019.1, read on the forward strand.
AATCTCGGCTAAGCCATGCGCCCTCTGCCAGTCTTTGCGCTTCTAGTCGTGCTTCATCATTTTCAATGACAAGTTTTATTGTTTTTTGGTTTGGTAAAGTTTTGTATTGTGAAAACTGATAATCATTTAAAAGGAATGAGAGGGCAGATATCATTTCATATGTATGTGAAACAGAAAAACGATAACATCCATCTGGCAAAATCTCTGTCAATTTACCGCAGTCAAGGGCAGAAAAAGCGTCTTCTTCACCTGGTTTTCCCAGTAAAACTCTATCAAGATTTCCAGTTTCATCAACAAGCAATAAGCTTTCACCTGGTTTTGCTGAAAATTTATTGAGAGTGAGCCAATTTTTTTGCGCTGTTGAAAAAGTGTTTTCAATTTCTGCCAGTCTTTCCGGTGATAGTAAATCAATAGGGATGATTTTTCCAAGTGCATTTTTTTCGTTTACCAGTTCAACGGGCATGATTTTTACTTTCTTTTCTCTTGGGTAATCTCGTATTCATTTTCCTTTTAATAGAGCAATGTTAACCAAAGATTAGGGATAAACATTTACCAATTAGAAAGGATATTATTCGGCGGGGTTGGATGATGAAAACATATTTACGTCTTTTTATGATTGCTCCTTTGGCAGGTTTACTTGCGCTTACAGGCTGTGCTTCAACGCCTTCTCCGCAAGTTACAGGCAGTATCACTCATAAAGATGCCCAAAAAGGGGTTTCGTTTTGGGGGCAAAAATATCGTAAAAGCCCAAAAGACAGGGAAGTGGCGCTCAATTATGCTTCAGCCTTAAGGCGTGTGGGTCAATCAACACAGGCTGTTGCCGTTTTACAGCAAGCCTCTTTTGTTCACACGAATGATACGGTTATACAATCGGCTTTTGGAAAAGCACTTGCAGCCAATGGGCAATTTGAACAAGCATTAAACGTTATTCAAGCAGCCCAAAGACCTGATTTGCCCGATTGGAAGTTAGTCTCTGCAGAAGGGGCAATTTTAGATCAAACAGGCCAGCACGATGTGGCAAGGCAACGCTATGGTTACGCCTTGCAGCTGTCTCCGCAAGAACCAACGATTTTAAGCAATCTAGGTATGTCGCATGTTCTAACCGGCGATTTGGCACAAGCGGAAAATTATTTACGTCAAGCCATTGCAAAACCTGAAGCAGATAAACGTGTTCGGCAGAACCTTTCACTGGTTGTTGGTTTGCAAGGTCGTTTTGATGAAGCCGAACAAATTGCCCGCGCCGAACTTTCGCCTGAAGAAGCCTCAGCCAATATTGCTTATTTGCGGTCACTTTTGACGCAGGAAAATACTTGGGACAAGCTTAAAAAAGCAAACGGTTAAACAATGCTATAGGGTTGTTGTAACCATATCTTTTATCGGCAATTTTTACATAAGCCTCTTAATTCTACCGTTGTTCCTTGCAACTGAAAAAGAGTGTTTTGTGCGATATCACTTATTTTTCCTATTAGGTCTTGGTCATAAATTTCCTGCACATTACCGCATTCCTGGCATATGGTAAAAGCGCTTGTGTTGTGATTTTCACAATTTGGATGGCAACAGGCAATAAAAGCATTCATGCTATCAAGGCGATGCACCAGCCCCATCTCTATCAGTTTTTCCAAGGCCCTATAGACTTGTAAGGGCGCGCGAAACCCCTCATCACGTAGGTCATCAAGAATGGAATAAGCGCTCAGTGGCCCTTTTTCTTCAGAGAGAACATTAAAAACCAGTTTCTGATTTTTTGTCAAAGAAGGCGTATTTTTCATCTTTTCCCTCTAAAGTAAGAAAATGGTAGCAGGCTCAGAATAAAGACAATTAATGCCACCACCACAATAGAGGGGCCTGATGGAGTGTCCCAATTGAGTGATGAGAAAAGCCCCCCAATAACCGAAAGCCCTCCTAAGAGAGCAGCTAAAATTGCCATTTTTTCAGGGCTTTGGGCTAAATTCCGGGCGCTGGCGGCAGGAATAATCAGAAGAGCTGTAATTAATAAAATGCCGACAATCTTCATCGCAACAGCAATTAGGCCAGCTAGAAGAAAGGTGAAAATGATTTGATGGAATTCAGGTCTTAGCCCTTCGGCTTCTGCTAAATCATGGCTCACAGTAGCTGCAAAAAGAGCATGCCAGATATAATATAAAATGAACAACCCAAAAAAAGCACCAGAATAAATTATCAAAATATCAATTTTGGAAACAGCAAGAATATCGCCAAATAAAAGTCCCTGTAAATCTAAACGGGAACCCATGAGGGCTAACACGACAAGCCCCAATGCGAGGGATGAATGGGACAAAAGTCCTAAAAGTGCATCAGCAGATAAGTTTGATTGTTTTTGTAACCATAAAAGTGACATGGCGATGAGTGCGGATACAATAAATACGGATAAGACAATATTAAAACTAAAGAAAAAAGCAAAAGCAACACCAAGTAAAGCGCCATGGGATAAGGTATCACCAAAATAGGAAAGGCGTCGCCAAACAATAAAGCAGCCAAAAGGTCCTGCAATTAATGCAACGCCTATGCCCGCCAACATAGCTCTGATGAAAAAATCATCTAGCATCTTTCATCACCTTTCGTCTGTTTTTGTTATTATGGTGGCACGTTTTTGTAATTGTTCCATCTTCATGCAGAACGCGACCATCTGGTAAATGTTGGTGGTCATGATTATGTTCATAAACAGCTAATATATTATTGGCTCTATCACCAAAAAGGTCGCGATATTGTTTCGTTTCAATAACGCTTTTGGGTGTGCCAGAACAGCATATATGATTATTCAAACACAAAACCCTATCCGTTTTTGCCATGACAACATGAAGATCATGAGAAATCATCAAAATACCGCAAGATAAGATATCTCTAATGCTGGATATGAGCTCATATAATTCTACTTCTCCTTTAAAATCAACGCCTTGAACGGGTTCATCAAGCACTAGAAGGTTTGGCTTGCGGGCAATGGATCGAGCCAGCAATACGCGCTGAAACTCTCCCCCTGAAAGAGATTGAACATTCTTCTTCAATAATTGAGAAATATCTGTTTCGTGAATGGCAGAGATTTTATCCGTTTGATTGACCTTGCCTGTTAAATCCAAAAACCGAGCTACGGTTAAAGGCATTGTCCAATCGATACTGAGTTTTTGAGGTACATAACCAACTTTTAGGTCATGGCGCCTTACAATTTTGCCTGCATCAGGTTTTAAAATACCAAGTGCTAGCTTAGCTGTTGTTGATTTGCCAGATCCATTAGGGCCGATTAAGGTAACCACTTCGCCTTCTCGTAAATCAAGGTCAATATCCTGAACAAGCCATCGATTGTCACGGTAAAAACCGGCTTGACGCATGGTAATAAGCGCATCCATATGGACTAATTCCTAATCTCTTTTCCTTCGTACTTGATCTATCGCATATGTTATAATATTACACAATAATGTAATATTATAACAAAAGAGTGCATTATGATGTCTTTCACACGTCTGAGCTTACTAACAGCAGTTTTGGCTCCTGCTTTTCTTACTCCTGCTTTTGCAGAAGTAAAAGTTGTTACTTCTATCAAACCTCTCCATTCTTTGGTGAGTAAAGTTATGAAAGGCGTTGGCGAGCCTGATCTTTTAATTACTGGCGCAGCAAGTCCCCATGATTACGCCCTGAAACCATCACAAGCCTCTCTTTTAGAGCAAGCAGACCTTGTTTTTTGGATAAGTGAGGATATTGAAACTTTCCTTGTAAAGCCTCTTGAAAGTCTTTCAGACAAGAAAAAGACAGTGCACCTTATGGAAACGCCAGAACTTATAAAAAAGTCTTTTAGAGAAAAGTTGTCCCCTGAAAACGAGCATAAAGACCATGATGAGCATGAACATGATGAACACCATGGCGACCATAAAGCACATGATGAGCATAAAAAACATGAGGAACATGCCGGACATGAGGGGCATAGCCATAGTAGTGAATTTGATGGCCACATATGGTTAGACCCGGTAAATGCTCAACACCTTATCAAGGAAATTAGCGCTCGTTTAAAACAGGCTGATTCTGAAAATGCACAACTTTATGATACAAATGCTAAAGCGGCTATAAATGAGCTTGATGAATTATTGCATGAGATAACACACCAAACAGAGAAATATCACGATGCAAAATTTATCGTTTTTCATGATGCCTACCAATATTTTGAAGAGCGGTTTGGCCTTAAAGCAAGCGGCACTGTAACGACAAATCTTGAGAGTGGTACAGGCGTACAGCATTTAAAAGAATTGCGTCATCATGTTGAAGAACACAATATAACGTGCTTATTTTCCGAGCCTCAATTTCCTGCAAAACTCATTCAAACAGTGCAAGAAGGAACAAATTTGAAAACAGGCGTTCTTGATCCTTTAGGCGCGAATATTGAACCAGGATCAGCGCTTTATAATAAGCTTATCAAGCAAATGGCAACATCCATGACCGATTGCTTTGAAAGCTAAACTTTTTTGTTTTTCATAATTTAACATTGATTATACCCATATTATATATTAGCCAATATATAATATGGGTATATAGGCCCTGGCCTTAATTCGTTTTTAAATGAAATAATAATTCTTCCTATCAACCAAAGCTACCCGTTTTAATAGAATAATCAACGGCAACTTCATAATCAGGATCATCATCTGCATCGATAACCAACTGTCCAGCGCGGTTAAGCAGACGGTGGCAGTGTCGTGATAAGTGGCGTAATTGCAGTTCTTTATTACGGCTCTCATATTTTGAGGCCAAATCCTCAATCGCCTGAAGGGCTGATTGATCGGCTACACGGCTATTCATAAAATCAACAATTACCAATGAAGGGTCATCATCTGGATTGAATAGTTCTGCAAACCCCTCTGTTGAACCAAAAAATAAAGGCCCATCAATTTGATAGACTTTTACGCCTTCTGGCGTTTCGTGGGTGCGGGCATGAATACGCGTTGCATTATTCCATGCATAGGCGAGGGCGGAAACAATAACCCCGACAATAACTGCAATAGCCAAATCTGTTAGGACAGTAACCACAGTGACCAGAACCATGACCAGCGCATCAGTTAATGGAATACGGAGTAAGATGGCAAGGCTCTGCCAGGCAAAAGTACCAATGACAACCATAAACATCACGCCAACAAGAGCGGCAAGTGGAATTTGTTCAATTAAATCTGAGGCAGCTAAAATGAAGATTAATAAAAACAGAGCCGCTATAATACCTGATAACCTTGTGCGACCACCCGATTTTACATTAATCATTGATTGTCCAATCATCGCACAGCCTCCCATGCCTCCAAAAAAGCCTGTGATTGTATTGGCAATCCCTTGGGCAACGCATTCCTGTGATGCACCGCCGCGTTTTCCTGTAATTTCCCCAACGAGATTGAGGGTAAGCAAGCTTTCAATCAGGCCAATAGCAGCTAATATAAAAGCATAAGGCACAATCACCTGTAGGGTTTCAAAATTGATGGGTACCATAGGGATATGGAAATTAGGCAGCCCCCCTTGAATAGAGGCCATATCCCCAACGCGGGGGACTTCAATACCAAGTGTAATAACAAGGACGGCAACAACCAGAATGCCTGCCAATGGGGCCGGAATAATGCTTGTTATTTTGGGTAAGCCCCAAATAATGATCATTGTTAATGCAACAAGCCCTAACATGATGAAAAGGGGAGTGCCGCTCATCCAGACAAGGTCGCCGCCGACCCCTGGTACTTTAAACTGTGTAAGCTGTGCCATAAAAATAACAATTGCCAGACCGTTAACGAAACCCAGCATAACGGGGTGTGGTACCAGACGAATGAATTTACCCAATTTGAATATGCCAGCCAGAATTTGCAAAATCCCCATTAAGACAACTGTTGCAAAAAGGTATTCCACCCCATGGCTTGCCACCAATGAAACCATAACAACAGCTAAAGCCCCTGTTGCGCCAGAAATCATGCCAGGTCTACCGCCAATAAGGGCTGTGACCATACCAACAATAAAAGCAGCATAAAGCCCAACTAAAGGGTGAACCCCTGCAACAAAAGAAAAGGCAACGGCTTCCGGTACAAGGGCAAGGGCAACAGTAAGACCAGATAAAATTTCTGTCTTAAGGCGGGAGGGTGTAAAATCATTTGCGTTACCGCCCGCCATTTCGGGTATAGAAATTTTTCGTGCAAAACTAGCAAGACTTGGTTTGAACATTGGAAGATCCGTTAAAAAACAATTGGGAAGCTTTTTAACGTCTGATAAAGGTTTTGAAGAAAGCTGCAAGTTTTTTTATTAAAATCACCCAATTGGATTTTAGCATGCCGTATACCAAACAAAGACAAAAACTGATTAAAACATGCCTTGCAATGAGTTCTTCTGGCATTAATCAAGGCACTTCTGGAAATATTTCCTGCCGCCTTGATGAAGAGCATTTTCTTATCACGCCATCTGGTATCGCTTATGAAGACATGACGCCGGATCAAATAGTAACCATGGCACTTAATGGTGAATATGAGGGTAGGTGGAAACCCTCGAGTGAATGGCGCATGCATGCTGATATTTATAAGGTAAAAGAAGATGCAAACGCTGTTCTTCACGCGCACCCCGCTCATGCAACAGCTCTTTCCTGTTTAAGACAGGATGTTCCAGCTTTCCATTACATGATCGGAATAACGGGTACAAATATAATCAAGTGTGCGCCCTATGCACTTTTTGGAACAAAAGAACTTTCAAAGGGCATGATGCAGGCTTTTGGTCAAGGTAATACATGTCTTTTGAGCAACCATGGTATGACATGTTTTTCGTCAAATCTTGATAATGTTTTAAAGCTGGCTATTGAAGTGGAAAACCTCTGTCGCCAATATATTTTAGCTCGATCAATTGGCACGCCTGCTTTGCTAAGTAAGGAAGAAATGAATGCGGCGCTAGCTTTGTTTAAGGATTATGGACGGCAGGAATAACCTTATTGTTAGATTGAAACCTTCAAATATTCCTTGACCTTTTAAACGTTTTTTTGTTGAACTAACGCTGGACTTAATTGCAGGAATATTTAATTCCAATCATGCAAATCTTATTGGTATTTATTAAATATCAAAGTAAGAACTTTGGGGGCAGATAGGTTCTTCCTTGCCGCAAGTTTGGTTTGTTTATGAGTTAAAATATAAAAGAGTGATGGATTAATAAAGATTATCCAATACGAGAATTGCCTTAGTTTTTTCGCATTATAGTTGTTTTTAATCAAGAAGTTGCAATATTTAGCTAAATAATTGATTCAACTTAACTTTGTTGCCCTTTGTTCCATTTGCTGGATTTCAATGCTTTTTCTGCAATAAGATTCGAATTTTTTAAAAAATGTAATTCTTACCAAATCCTTTAGAGGGGCTTAGTTAAATTTTAAGGCCCTTGATATATGGTCATCACATCTGGTCAATGTAATGAGTATGTGAGTTGAGTATGACCGACTATGTGCGTCCACGCGTTAAATATGTTATCGGCCCTGATGGCAGCCCTCTAACGGTTGCTGATTTGCCACCAACAAGCACCCGTCGTTGGGTGATTCGCCGAAAGGCTGAAGTTGTTGCTGCCGTAAGAGGCGGTTTGTTAAGTCTGGAAGAAGCTTGCCAGCGCTATACCTTAACAGTTGAAGAATTTTTATCCTGGCAACAATCCATTGATCAGCATGGTCTGGCAGGGTTGCGTGCCACAAAGGTGCAAGATTATCGCTAAAATTGTTAATAAATCAGGATTGGGATAATTTAACCCAAATCCGTCTGAAACACTTGGAAAAGGCTGGTTTTATCAGCCTTTTTTTGCATTTAGACGTTGATTTAATCTTTCCTGATGTTAACGATTTGCCACAAAAATACCTAAATTATTCAATCTGTTAAGAACTTGTTTACCATGTGCTGGGAAATTCTTGCCTAGTAGAGATTTTAAAAGGCCGGCAAATAGGCCTGATGAAATCTTCTTAAAAGGGGCTGAGGGTACAATACGGTGAACGGCGTAATTGAGACGATACAGAAATTAGGGCCAGCAAGAATTGCGGCTATGGTGGCAGTGACTGTTTTACTCATTGCTTTCTTCGGTTATTTATCCATTAAGATATCACAACCTCCAAAAGCACCTCTTTATACAGATCTTTCTTTTGAAGATTCTACAGGCGTCGTAGAATATCTCGAATCGCAAGGTATCCAGTACGAGTTAAGCAATAATGGTAGTACTGTTTTTGTTGATCAAGATAGAATTTTACGCCTTCGCATGGCATTGGCCGGTGAGGGGTTACCGCTTGGTGGCTCTGTTGGATATGAGATTTTTGATAAAACGGATACATTGGGTACCACATCTTTTGTACAGAATATAAACCATATTCGTGCGCTAGAAGGTGAGCTTGCCCGCACAATTACATCTATAAACCGCATTGTTGCCGCGCGCGTTCATCTTGTTATTCCTGAACGCCAGCTTTTTCAAAAAGAAAAAAAACCGCCTACAGCATCTATCGTTATGAAAGTACGGGGTGTTTTGGACCAAAATCAGGTGCGCGCCATCCGTCATCTCGTAGCTTCAGCGATTGACGATCTTGAGCCATCGCGCGTTTCGCTTGTTGATGAGGCAGGCAATCTTTTGGCATCAGGAAATGGAGAAACAGGGCCAGAAGCTTTTCTTGCCAATGCAGAGGCAAAAGCTGCCAAAGTACAAGACAGAATGCGGACACAAATTACGGATCTTATATCAGGTATTGTTGGGCCTGGGCGTGTAAGGGTTCAAGTTGCAGCTGAACTTGAAATGAATCGCGTAACGCAAACATCGGATGTCTTTGACCCTGAAGGGCAAGTGGTGCGTTCTACTCAAAGCCGGTCGCAAGAAAGTGAAAGCCAAGAACGCCGCCCCCGCGATGGCGTAACAGTTGATAATGAATTGCCTGCCGCACAAGCAGGTGATGCAACGCCAGATGAAACAGAAGCCACAAATAACACAGAAGAAGTGGTAAATTATGAAATTTCCAGGACAACAACAACCCAGATAAAAGAACCAGGTTCTGTTAAGCGCCTTTCGGTTGCTGTTCTTGTCGATGGCACATATACACGCAATCAAGATGGCACCTATACCTATTCCCCTCGTAGTGAGGAAGAATTGACAAGGATTGCAGCATTAGTTCGTTCTGCAATTGGTTATGATGAGGCGCGCGGCGATAAGGTTGAGGTGATTAATCTGGAATTTGCAGAAAAACCAAGAGACAGCAATCTGGAACTAGGAGAAGAAGGGGGGGTGATTTTAACAAAGCATGATTATTTTCGTATAGCAGAACTGATCGTTATGGCTCTTTTGACCCTGATGGTATTGTTTGTTGTCGTTCGTCCTCTCTTAAAACGCGTTTTGGATAATACCGTTCCTGAAACATCACAATTGATTGAAGGCATGGCCGGTGCAGCACCTGGAATGGCTGGTGCTTCTGCACAAGGTGCTATAAACCCTGGCCAACAGGTGCCAAGTTTTACTGGTCAAAATCCTGCAAGCCAACAGATTGAAGAGGCAAAGCGGGTTGGCAATGTACGTGCAGAAGTGGTGAAAGAAATCGGTGCGATGGTGGATGGAAATCCAGAAGCTGCAACAGAAGTTGTGCGTAATCTTCTGATGGAGGCTGCCTGATGAGTGAACTGATGGCGCCTAAAAATAAAAATTTAGCCCCAACCGAAATGCATGAAATGAATGGCCCGCAAAAAGCGGCAGCCCTTCTGCTTGCTTTGGGTGAGGAAAACGGTAAGGAAATCTGGACAAGACTGGATGAGGAAGAAATTCGCGTCATCTCTCTTGCTATGGCTGAATTAGGCAATGTTGAACCAAAAGCATTTGAAGCTGTATTGATTGACTTTGTTACCAAACTTTCTGCAGATGGCGCGATGTCGGGCGGCCTTTCAAACACGGAAAAATTGTTGAAATCCTTCTTGCCAGAAGATCGTGTTGCCATGATTATGGAAGAAATTCGCGGTCCGTCTGGCCGTAATATGTGGGAGAAACTGTCTAACGTGCAGCCTTCAGTCTTGGCTAATTATCTTAAAAATGAATACCCACAAACGGTAGCTGTCGTGCTTTCGCGCATAGCAACAGAACATTCTGCCTCTGTTTTATCAGAATTACCAGATGAGTTTGCATTGGAAGTTGTTGGACGAATGCTTTCCATGGAATCAGTACAAGCTGATATTTTAGAGCAGGTCGAACAGACCTTGCGTCAGGAATTTATGTCCAATCTTTCAAGAACTAGAAAGCGCGATCCGCATGAGCTTATGGCAGGTATTTTCAATAATTTCGATCGCCAGACGGAAGCTCGTTTCTTAACGGCCCTTGAAGAAGAAAGCCGAGATTCTGCTGAACGCATAAAGCAATTAATGTTCACATTTGATGATTTGGGAAAACTGGATTCAGGCTCGGTTCAAACATTATTGCGTGATGTTGAAAAGCCTGATCTTGCAAAATCATTAAAAGGGGCAAGCGAAACTTTACGTGAATTTTTCTTTACCAATATGTCACAAAGGGCGGCCAAGCTTTTGAAAGATGATATGGAGGCACTTGGTCCTATGCGTTTAAGTGAGGTTGATGAGGCGCAAAATAAACTGGTTGCAACGGCAAAAGCATTAGCTGATTCAGGTGAAATCATCGTTCAAAAAGGCGATAATGATGAGGAGATGATTTACTGATGACAAATGATATCGTTGATGGCAGCAATGCAAAGCCTTTTATGTTTGAAGTAAATTTTGCCGCTCCTGAAAGCGCAAAGCCTATTCCGACTGTCCCGTTACCAGACCATGAAGCCGCCTTGAAAGTGGCTGAACAGAAAGGGTATCAACGCGGTATAAAAGAGGGGCGTTCGGGTGAGGAAACACGCCTTGCTAATGAAGCCAAACGCATAGGCGATGCGGCGCACAGAATTTTGACAGCCATTGATGGGGATAGGGTTAAGCTGGAAAAACAAAGCGCTGAACTTGCTCTTACTATTGCTAAAAAACTGACAAACTCTGCCTTGGCACAATACCCTTTGGAAGAGATAAATACCTTAATTTCTGATTGTCTAGGTCCTCTGCGAAAAACACCCCATTTGGTTGTAAGACTTTGTGCGCGCGATGCTGATGCGATTAAGGAAACGGTAGGCCGTTTTGCACAGGAAAGCGGTTTTGAGGGACGGTTTGTCGTTCTGGGAGAAGAAGGCTTTGCATCTGGCGACTGTCGTATTGAATGGGCAGATGGCGGCATTGTCCGTGATTACCAAAAAATCGAATGCGAAATAGAAGATAAAATATCCCGTTATTTTGATGGACTTGTTGCAGAGGTTGGTCCTGCGGGCATTCAAGAGCTTGAAACCGGACCAGAAACAATTCCAGAGGAAAATCCAGAAAAAGCATTAGAAAATTTAACACAAGAAACGACAACACAAG
>CALHLB010000020.1 GCA_938034375.1 uncultured Alphaproteobacteria bacterium
AAGATCATTTTAAAAGGATTACGTTATATAGGTTTGTGTGATCTATGAGCAGGTTTTGGTGGGGTTTTAAAGTCTCGTCTTGAAATTGTCACTAAATAAGCGCATTATGTCTTTGTGTTGAGTTTATCATTCACGCACAGATTTGCCTTTCAAGTGTATTTATTGTAAGGCAAGTCTTGTTTGGAGGCTGTTTTGTGCATATCTCTTGACGAAATGAGGATTTATAATCATTCGAAGACCTTGTTTTTAGGCGCAAGAGATTTTGTCGCTTTTTTTATATTGGCGATAATAGCCAAAAAGTCTGATTATTTCATGAAAGGAAAAAGCTCTGAATACCTCGCACAATGAAGGGTGCGCTGATGCGTTACCCAACGCGGATATGATAGCCAGTTTGCCAGCAACAACGGTTGAGGCTTACAAAACCGCTATAACGTCTTTGGAAGATGCCAAGGCAGAAGATATAATCACCATTAATATAACAGGAAAGTCGAGCATTGGCGATGCCATGATTGTTGCATCGGGCCGCTCGCACCGCCATGTTGGCGCTATTGCGGATCGTCTTTTACGCGATTTAAAAGATGCCGGGTATGGTTCCGCTTCAATTGAGGGCTTGCCTCATTGCGATTGGGTTCTTGTTGATACGGGTGATTTGATTATTCATCTGTTCCGACCGGAAGTTCGGGAATTCTATAATCTTGAAAAGATGTGGTCTGCTGACCAAGGACCGGAAGTTACAATTGCACGCGCTTAATCTGATTTTGCATGGTGTGTGCGATGTGTTGCCTTAATTATTCGTTTTAGATAAGGCAATGATTATGAAAATTTCCTTGCATGCTGTGGGTCGCATGAAAAAAGGCCCTGAACGCGATTTGTTTGATCGTTATTTTGATAGGGCGAGAGCTGTTGGCAAAAACCTGAATATGGTCGTCCTTCCTGTGAAGGAACATGCTGAAGGCAGAGGGCAAAGGCCTTTAGACCGAAAAGCGCAGGAAGCCCGTGATCTTTTATCCCACATTGATGATAAAGCCTATATACTAGCGCTTGATGAACGTGGAAAATCCATCTCCAGCTCTGATTTTGCAAAGCTGATTGAAAAAGAACGTGATTGTGGCAGGGGTCATTTCTGCCTTATGATCGGCGGGGCAGATGGTTTTGATGGTTTGATTAGAGAAAGAGCAGACCAGTTGATAAGCTTTGGTGCTATGACATGGCCTCACCAAATGGTCCGGATTATGGCCGCAGAGCAAATTTATCGTTCTTTTTGCATAGTTTCAGGACATCCTTACCATAAAATATAAAGACTTTTATAAAAATTGGCTTATAAATGTGATAGAAATTTTAAAGTGTTCTTAACGCTTTTAATCCTGAATGATTTGAACTTCATTAATGAAACGTGCAGGTTATATTTGTGGCAGGCTTTGTTAAAAACAGGGTGAGCTTTTTAAAAATGCTTTTAATGGCGTTGGCCTTTTGGGCTGTCTATTTTATTGGGCCATTGGGAGCGCAAGAAGCGCTTTTTTTAAAACCTGAAGGGGAAATTGTTTTTCAAGAAGAGCGCCCACCTTCAATTAAGCCTAAGAAGATTGATCCTTCATTTGGTCAAAAACTCTCACTTGCAGAGCAAAAAAAACTTGATAATGAAAATGCTTTAAGGCGTCTCAATGATGCTTTGGTCCTCTCACAGGAAAAGAAGAAAAAACTTTCTGATGAAATTGCAACATTGGATGATGATCGCGATAACCTTGTTGATGAATTGATTGTGACTGCGCGCTCTATCCAGACGATTGAAGATAGTCTCTCAAACAGAGAGCGCGCTCTTACTAATCTGGCCGAAGAAGAATTACGGTTGCAAAAATCGCTTGTTTCAAGACGCGCTATTTTATCAGAAGTATTGGCTGCCCTGCAAAGAATGGGACAAAACCCGCCGCCTGCTCTTGTTGTGCATTCAAAAGATGTGTTGCAATCTGTTCGCAGTGCTATTTTACTGGGGTCTGTTCTGCCCGAACTGAAGCTGGAAGGGGAGGCTTTGTTTCAAGATCTAGAAGGATTACGAGCTATTGCAGATGCCACGCGCCTTGAGCGGGATGGTTTTATTGATGAACAAAAACAGTTAAGTGAAGAACAGTTGCGCCTTGATTTGCTTATCAAGGAAAATCGTAAATTACGAGCGCGTTCAGATGATGCTGTTGCCAAAGAACAGAAAACGGTTTCAAAAATTTCTGAACAGGCAACAAATTTACGTGAACTGGTGATAGCGCTCGATCAGGAAATATCCTTAATTTCAGGGGAAATTTTAAAACAGGAAGTTGAAGCAGAAGCACTAGCCAAAGTGCGTTTGAAAGCTTTTGAAAAAGAGCGGCAAAAACACATTGCATCTTTGAGTAATTTAAGCCCCGCGATAAGAGGTGAAAGCACCAGAGATACCGACGAATCTGAAACAAATGATGTTCTTGCTTATTTGTCCCCCTCAGAAAACCCGCAATTAGAAGCTTTATCAAAACGTAAACTTGATTATCAGGATGTTTTGGAAAATCAAATATTTGACCCTTCATTGCCTTTTTCACAACAAAAAGGGCAATTAATTTATCCTGTTACGGGCAAAAAAATAACAAAATTTGGTGGTTTTGATGGCCTTGCAGGACTATCTGATGGTGAGACGGTTGAAACAAGAACAAAAGCTCCTGTTTTATCGCCAACTTCTGGAAAAGTTGTTTTTGCTGGCAAGTTTCCAGGCTTTGATCAGCTCTTGATTATCAGTGTCGGGAATGGTTATCATATTGTTCTGGCAGGAATGACTAAGATCAATGTTGAATTGGGAGATATTGTAAAAGCAGGAGAACCAGTTGCTCAAATGGGTGGTGAACGGCGTGCGCGGCTTGCGGGCCTATCAGCTGATTTGGCAGCTACCTTAAAGAGTGATCTTTCTTCTGGTCAAGCACAACCAGTTCTTTATATTGAATTTAGAAGAAACGGGAAACCAATTAATCCAGCGCCCTGGTGGGCCAAATCTTAAAGAAAGAGGCACTTATCGTGTTCCGTAAAGTTTCATTATTAATCGTAGGCATGATGGTCGGCGCCTTTGGTGTATCTTTCATGTCTCAATCAAATTTTGTTTCCAATGGTCAGGCAGAAGCGGCAAGTCCAAATACATATCGCCAGTTACATCTGTTTGGCGATGTTTTTGAACGTATTCGCTCTGATTATGTGGAAGAGCCGAAAGATAAGGAACTGATTGAGGCGGCCATTAATGGTATGCTTACATCGCTTGATCCACATTCCAGTTATCTTTCACCCAAAACATTTCGGGATATGCAGGTCCAGACTCGTGGCGAATTTGGCGGTCTTGGTATTGAGGTTACGCTGGATAAAAAATCAGGGCTTGTTAAGGTTGTTAGTCCTATCGCTGATACGCCAGCAGATAAAGCAGGTGTTTTGGCCGGCGACCTTATTAGCCATCTCGATGGTAAGGCAATACGTGGGCTGGCGTTGAATGAGGCCGTTGAACAGATGCGCGGGAAAGTAAAAACACCCCTTGAACTTACCATAGTTCGTGAAGGCGCTAAAAAACCTGTTAAGATTACGGTTGTGCGTGATATTATCAAAATCCGGTCTGTACGTGGGCGTGTTGAAGATGATGTTGCCTATATCCGTATTACCCAGTTTAATGAACAGACTGTCGATGGTGTAAAGGCTGAAATTGAACGTCAATCAAAAGAAATTGGTTCAAAGCTAAAAGGTTTTGTTCTTGATGTTCGAAATAATCCTGGTGGTTTGCTTGACCAGTCCATTGCTGTTTCAGATGTCTTTTTGGATAAGGGCGAGATTGTCTCCACAAGAGGCCGCCATGCGGATGAAACGCAACGCTTTAATGCTCGGTCTGGTGACTTGACAAAGGGTAAACCGGTTATTGTCATCATTAATGGTGGTTCTGCATCTGCATCTGAAATTGTTTCTGGTGCTTTACAGGACCATCGTCGTGCAACTGTTATTGGGTCACGCTCTTTTGGTAAAGGTTCGGTGCAAACCATCATTCCGCTTGGTGCGAATGGTGCGGTGCGTTTAACGACTGCCCGTTATTACACGCCGTCTGGCCGGTCTATTCAGGCTAAAGGTGTTTCACCTGATATTATTGTTGATCAACCTCTACCAGAAGAATTAAAGGGCCTGGATGTTAACAGGTCGGAGGCCTCTCTGCCACGCCATTTACAAAATGGTGTTGAAAAAGAAGAAGAAAAAGGGTCATCTGCTTATTTCCCAAGGGATAGAAAAGACGATAAACAGCTTGATTATGCGCTTGATCTTTTGCGCGGCAAGGAAAAGCACGCCATGTTCCCGCCAGATCCTTCGAACGGTGTTCCTAATTAATCGGACTTTTTTTGAGAATATTTTACAAATGAAAACCCCGTCATGAGGCGGGGTTTTCCTTATTTTCTGTCTTATATTTAATAAATCGTTAAGCATATATTTCGTTATACTGATACATACGATTCGTTTTCTGGCAAGGGTTATAGGGTGAATGATCTGACAAAACCGCTTGGTATACGTCACAAAAAAAAGACTAGTCTTATAACCAGGCAGAATGTGTTTAAGGGCCTTGAGCGCATTCCTTATGTTTTGATATCTGTTGGCTTGCTTTCATCCCTTTTTATATTATCCATTATTTGGATGTTAATTGTTGATAATCCCACAGGGGGGGAACCTTTTGTAACGGTTCGTATTCTTGAACCAAAATTTGATAGTGAAGATAGGGAAGTTGGCCTTGTGGCCATTACAGACCCTGTTGCTGTTAATGCACCTGTTAGTATTAAGCCATTGGATATAGAAGGCGCAGAATTAACAGAAATTGGTAGCACAGAAGATATACAACCTGGTATCGATCCTGATGAAATCTTGATTTACGACCCAACGAAAGAGTCCCAAGTTTCTTCTAGTCTCAGTCTTTCTAATGTTGCTGATAAAGGATTAATCGAAAAGTCACGTTACGGCTTTCTTCCAAGAATTGGCGACAATGGTGAAAAACCTCTTGCCGTTTATAGCCGTCCTTCAAGCAGATCAGGGGGCAGGAAAAGCCGTGTTGCGATTATTGTTGGGGGGGTTGGTTTGAACAATGAGACAACCGCGCGTGCTTTGTCGGATTTGCCGCCAGAAATAACATTGGCTTTTGTCCCTTATGCCAACAATCTTTTTGATTGGATGGCCAAAGCGCGCAAAAGAGGCCATGAACTGCTTCTGCAATTGCCGCTTGAACCTTTTGATTATCCAAATAATGACCCTGGCCCTAAAACACTCCTGGTTGATGCGCCTTGGGAAAAGAACCTTGATAATCTTTACTGGCTGCTAAGCCGTATGACTAATTATGTTGGGGTTGTAAATTTTATGGGCGCCCGTTTTTCTGCGTCCCCTGAGGCGCTGCGCCCTCTATTTGCTGCTTTGCGTGAACGTGGCCTTTTATATGTTGATAATGGGGAAACGCCATTAAGCCGCGCTTTTGAAATATCCCAGACAACGAAGTTGCCATTTTCTCAAAGTTCTATTGTGCTGGATTCACTTCTTAATGCTGATGATATTGATACGCGATTGCTTGAGCTTGAAAGTTTAGCGCGAGAGAAAGGCTTGGCTATCGGCATTGCTTCTGCCTTTCCAGTTACATTAAACCGCTTGAAAAGATGGGCGAAAGATGCTGAAAAACGCGGTGTAAGACTTATTCCCGTTTCAGCAACGTTGAATAAACTTTGATTTGACGTTTTTTAAGAGAAAATAATGATCAAAAAGCTTGTTCACGATGATTTACCCTATCGCCCTTGTGTTGGTATTGTTCTTTTTAATAAAAGGGGACAAGTTTTCTTAGGTAAAAGGCAATGGCAACATACGCCAGAACATCAACAACAAAATCATCTTTGGCAATGGCCCCAAGGGGGTATTGATAAAGGTGAAGAACCCTTAGAGGCTGCAAAACGTGAACTTTATGAAGAAACGAATGTAAAAAACTTTACTCTCCTAGGGGAGGCGCCAAATTGGCTTAACTATGATTTGGAAAAGGACATGCTGGGTATCGCTCTTAAGGGAAAGTATCGTGGTCAAGCCCAGCGTTGGTTCGCTTTTCTTTTTAATGGCGATGAAAAAGAAATCAATGTTTTGGAACCTGGTGGGGGGGAACATCCGGCTGAATTTTCAGAATGGCGCTGGGCCGATTTAGAAGAGGCGCCAGACCTTGTAGTGCCATTTAAACGCCCGGTCTATGAACAAGTGGTTGAAGCATTCAAAGATTTTTCTAAAAGTTAAACACCTATAAGGCCAATAATGGCACCTTGTATGAAAAGAACAGCAAGCCAGTGCCCGCAATCAATCAAGGTTAAAGACCACGGTTTTTTTTGAAATCGATGATTGACGAGTTGCGTTGTTAAAACAAAACCGAAGAAGACAAAAAAAGCAGAGATAAGGCCGTTTTTCAAGTTTATATTGCCTGTGCCTAAGTGGCCAATGACACCTGCTAGAACAAAAGCCATGACGCCTTGGCAAATAAGCGCATTGATAAGCAGAAATGGTTTTGGTTTGGTTTCTTCAGGCGTTAGACCGACTGCTTTTATCCATTGTTTGCTCAAAACAGTATACCAGATGGCGCCGGTTGCAAAACCGGCAAAACCAGCCAGAAGGACGCTGAATATGTTTATGCCTGCAAAATCCATGGTGAATTTCCTTTAAAACTTTTCTTCACCTTGAACACGGTTCGAATCTGGAAAATCTCTATAAAGCGCGAATTTAATAGATGAAATTTTTTGATTCACAAAAGCATGTTTTCCTTCCACTTCCCCTGAACGTGTACTTGTTAGATTGAATGTTTCATCAAGTTGACCAAGATTATTAACTTCAATCATTAAATGGAATTCACCAAATTCTGAAGGGCCAAGACCAAGTTTTCGGCGCATTAACCGCCAACTTTGAATTTTGCCATCTTTTTTCAAAAAATCGAGAAAATTTTTTAAATCATCATAAAATGCAAGGTCGTTTTCGCCTTCTTTCAGATTAAAAAAGCTATGGTAAATATCCACCTTAAGTCTCCTATAGTGGTGTTAGTGTATCAGGGTCCAGTCCCCCCATTTTACAAACAATTGCCCATTCCTCATCCCGAACAGGTTGAACGGAAAGGCGCATTGATTTTACAAGTGACATTTCAGAAAGGTTTTCTGCTGCTTTAACTTGTTTTAAGCTTACGGGATTTGGCATGTCACAAATGGCTTTGACATCTACGCAATTCCAGCGCTCATCATCGGTTGTGGTATCTTGGTGGCTTTCTGCACAAATCTCAATGATTCCGACAATTTCCAGACCCTCATTGGAATGATAGAAAAAGCCCTTATCACCGACTTTCATATCCCGCATGAAGTTTCGGGCTTGATAATTACGGATGCCATCCCATTCAGCACCTTTATCACCTTCTGCTTTCTGCTCTTCCCATGACCATTTAAACGGTTCTGATTTGAATAACCAATATGCCATAATGTTTTACTCCTGGTTACCGATAACCCACTTCCATGCAGTGATTTCAGTTGTGGCAAAAAGCTCTGCATTGGCATAGGGGTCATTTGCAAAAAGTTTTTCTGCTTCACTCAAATTATCTGCCTCACAAACAACCATAGAACCGCACATATCTCCGTTTTCATCAAGCAGGGGGCCGGCCAGAAGAACGGGATTGGCTTTAAGCCAT
The DNA here is from genome assembly GCA_938034375.1 of uncultured Alphaproteobacteria bacterium. Lineage (GTDB taxonomy): Bacteria > Pseudomonadota > Alphaproteobacteria > Rhizobiales > JACESI01 > JACESI01. The sequence goes on from CALHLB010000020.1 coordinate 7,706, forward strand.
TCAACATGAGCAGACCGATTTTCTATTCTTTTGTTGAGAGCGTTTTCTTTATCTTTTCCATAAAAAATGAAATACATCTGAGATCCTTTATCCATTTGTCAAAGGATTAACATTGACCTTGCTGGCTGTCACGAGGTCATTTGGAAAAACAAAAACCGCCAGCTTGAGCCGGCGGTTTTTGTTTATCTTAAAGGTAGAAAAATTAGGCTTTGACAACTAGTCTTGCGCCAACATCAACGCGATTATATAGATCAATAATGTCCTGGTTCCAAAGGCGGATGCAGCCGCTTGAAAGGGACTTGCCAATACTTTTTGGATTGTTTGTACCGTGAAGGCGATACAGGGTGTCACGTCCACCTTGATAAATATAAAGAGCGCGTGCGCCAAGCGGGTTTTTCAAGCTTGGGGGCATGCCTTTTGCCCATTTTGAAAGTTCAGGTTCCCGGCGAATCATTGTTGCTGGCGGGGTCCATGTTGGCCATTCGCGTTTAAAACCAATACGGGCGCGACCTGCCCAGCTAAAGCCTGCACGACCCACACCAACGCCATAGCGAATGGCTTTTCCTTCACCTTCAACCAGATAAAGGAAGTGGTTGTGAGGTTCTACAACAACAGTGCCTGGCTTTTCTTTTGTGGCATAGTTTACGCGTTGGCGTAGGAATTTCGGATCAATTGTTGTTATATCAATTGCAGGCAATGGAAAGCGTTCTTCAGGGCTGGCTGCATAAGCAAGCGCGTGGTAACGCGTGGAACCAAAAGCCGCTGGTCCGGAAGGGGTTGTTTGACAGCCAGCAAGTGCTGCTGCTGATACAAGAGAGCCGCCAACAAATACGCGGCGAGAAATAAATGTTTTTTTGTTTTCGTCTATCATGTTTCCCATGCCCAATTACAGTCTATTGACCTTTAAATCTTTGATTATGGCTTTATGCCTCTAATCTACATATGTTTTAGTTAGGCTAATTAATTCATACAAACATGTCTGAAAATTAGCAAAAGTTGACTTAGAAAAGCCGCACCATCCAGATTTCGTGAATCTGCGCCCATTTTTTGATAAGCCAGCTCTGATTGATTCACAATTCCAAGATAGGAAAACATAGTTAATGATTCGTAGCTGTTGCAAATCTATCGCAACTTTTTATAAGGGTTTATATCAAATTTATGTGAGGTATATATATGATGCCATATTTTGATGATTTGCTTAAAATTCGAGCGATGAAACAGAGTGATGATTGAGCGATTATTTTATAGATACATACTTGCTTTGTTTTACTGTTCCAGTTTATCTGTAAATGTCGTTTTCAATATCTGCTGGAATTCGTTGTGAAATTTTTTATTACCTTCTTTATCAGTATCGCACTGTTAACAGTTGGGGTATCCGCGCATTCTGTTTTGCGTTCATCGGTGCCGATGGATAAGAGTGTTTTAGAAAAAGGGCCGGAAGAAATTATTTTAAATTTTAGCTATGAAATAAGATTAACGAGCCTTACTTTGAACCAGAACAATGAAAGCAAAAAGTTGGATTTTGAAATAAAATCATTTGCAAAGATGTTTTCTGCAAAGTCACCTGTTAAAAATAATGGCCCTTATGAGATTTTGTGGCGCGGATTAAGCCGGGATGGGCATATTGTTACAGGCACTTTTTCTTATTATGTAAAGCCTTAGTGCGATGCTTGCTTTCGACTTTTGGTTAATTTCTCTCATTTTTATCAAGTTTGCGCTTTATGTGTCATCTTTTGCTAACGTTGGTTTTGTGCTTTTTAGCAATATAATGTGGGTTCAAAATTCAAAACTTTTGGCTTGGATTAGCTGCTGGACTTTCAGAAGTCTTTTACTATCTCTTACAATGACTTTTTTACAATTTGGTTTTCAAGTTGGCCAGCTTGCAGGGAGCGGTTTTTATGGCTTTCTGGAATTTGAAATAGCACTTCTTCTATTAAAAGGTTCTGTTGGTTTGGCTTTTTTTCTTAAGTTATTGGCCGTTTTATTGATTTTTGTTTCTTTTCATCACCTATTTTTCAAAAAATATTTCGCATTTTCAGGGGCTTTTATTATGGCTCTCTCTTTTGTTGCTATCGGTCATGCCACCCATGCAGCCGTACTTCTTGTTCCTGTTCTTGGGTTGCATATACTCATTGTCTGTTTTTGGTTTGGTGCCTTGGGACCGCTATATTATATTCTATCCCAAGAAGATGTAAGGGATGAAGCATTGCGCCTTTTGGAAAGCTTCAGTGAAAAGGCATTTTATAGTGTTATAGTTCTGCTTGGTCTTGGTATTGTTGCTGCTTTTATTTTATTAGGAAGTTTTGAAGCGCTCTTTTTCAGTAATTACGGCTTGGTTATAATTGGAAAAATCGCGTTTGTTATTGCACTTCTACTTCTTGCTTTCCTTAATAAATATCGCTTTCTCCCAGAATTTAAAAAAGGAAGTGAGCGGGCTGAGATTTCTCTGCAGAAATCTATTGTTCTGGAAAGCTGTTTGTTTATCATGATTTTTGCTATTGTGGCCTTTTTGACAAGTGCCGTTAATTTGCCTCTTAATCGTTAGAAGTTGTGTGGATTTTAGAGTTTTGCAGGCTTTTTACGCGAGTTTTATCCCATCAATGAATTCATTGATGGGAAACATACTCTAGCTCTAAACGATTTCTGCTTTTAAAGGGCGTGAAAGCAACAGCTGCATAGCTTCATCAAGGCTTATCTTTTTAGATAAAACAGCGTTTATTGCTTCAATTATTGGGGAAGAAATATTTTTTTTCTGGCATAATTGCAAGGCAATCTGAGCAGTTTTAACCCCCTCGGCCAGCTTCAAGTTGTTTGTATCTTCCCCCTTGCCAATGGCCATACCATAAGCAAAATTGCGAGATTGCGGGCTTGAGCAGGTTAGCATTAAATCACCAAGCCCTGAAAGCCCCATCAGGGTTTCTGGCTTGGCGTCAAAGGCTGTTGCAATTCGGGTAAGCTCTTTAAAGCCACGTGTGGTTAAGGCTGCTTCTGCGCTGGCGCCCAATTCCTTGCCGCGTGCCATGCCAATGGCTAAGGCGATAACATTTTTTAAGGCACCACCCAATTCAACACCTTTTATATCGTCTGATGCATAAAGGCGCAGATTTGATGATGAGAGTGATTCACATAAATTTGTTGCTTCCTTTAATGTTTTTGATGAAAGGGTTACGGCGGTTGGCAAGCCTTTTGCCACATCATGGGCAAAGCTTGGGCCGGATAAAATGGAAACTGGATTTTGTGGCATAATATCATGTGCAATGGCACTTACTGTAAGGCCTGTTTTCATCTCGATCCCTTTGGCGCATAAAACAAGAGGGGTTGCAGGTTTGATAAGGCCTGAAAATTCTTCTAAAACGGGGCGAATAGCCTGCGTTGGGACAACTAGCAGGATAATATCTTCCGAACCAATATCTAAAATATTTGTGGTGATCTTAATCGTTCGTGGCAAAATTATATCATCTAAGAAGCGTGGGTTTTTATGAAGTTTTGCAATGTTGAAAGCATCTGTTTTATCGCGTAGCCATAAAAGAGGCTCCTTACCAGCGCGTGCAAGACTGGCTGCCAGAGCTGTTCCCCACGCGCCCCCGCCGATAATGGAGATTCTTGTCATACTTTTGCCCCCCGTTTTCCCCGACCAACAAGCGTATCTGCTGTTTCATCTAATGGCCAGCGTGGTCTTGGAATAAAAGAGAAATCCCCCTGTTTTCCAACGGCAATATGTTCTGCTGCAGCCCATGCAATCATGGCTGCATTGTCTGTGCAAAGATTTAAAGGCGGTTTTGATAGGCCGAAATTACTGTCTATACTTAATTTTTCCAGTCTCTCGGCTATCTTTTTATTGGCAGCAACACCACCTGCTACAACAAGGACAGGCTTTTCCAAGTTAGGATATTCTTCATTGAAAAGTTTGAATGATCGCTCAATGCGGTTTTGTAAAATATCGCAAACGGCTTCTTGAAAGGAGGCGCAAATATCTGAAATATCTTGATTGGAAACGGGTGCGATTTCCTCTGCTGCTTGTCGAACAGCGGTTTTTAGGCCTGAAAGTGAAAGATTAAGTGTCTCATGATGTTGCATGGGGCGCGGGAAAGGAAAACGATGGCCATCGCCATTTAAAGCAGCTTTTTCAACATGCGGACCACCTGGATGGCCTAGACTTAAAAGTTTGGCTGTTTTATCAAAAGCTTCCCCTAGGGCATCATCAATTGTGGTGGCAAGGCGTTGATAGGTGCCGATGCCATGAACGATTAAAATCTGGGTATGCCCCCCTGATACGAGAAGAAGAAGGTAGGGAAAGGCAATCCCATCTGTTAATCTTGCCGTTAAGGCATGACCTTCCAGATGATTGACGGGATAAAAGGGTTTATGAAGCGCTTTTGCAAGGCTTTTTCCTGTAAGGGTTGCCACCAGTAATCCACCATTTAAGCCTGGGCCGCCTGTTGCGGCGATGGCATCAATAGATTTAAAATCCAGATTGGCTTCTAAAAGTGCGGCTCTTACAACATCATCCATCGCATTAACATGAGCGCGGGCTGCAATTTCAGGTACAACGCCGCCAAAGGCCGCGTGCTCTTCCGTTTGGCTTAATATAATATTTGAAAGGATTGCACCTTTGCCATCCCCTTGCCAATGGACAATGCTGGCTGCTGTTTCATCGCAGCTCGATTCAAGAGCAAGAACCTTGAAGTCGTTCCCATCAGTTTTATTAATTGGCGTGTTATTTGGCATGTTGGTTTGAGTTAGTTTAACTGTTTTGATCGTAGCCGTTGAACTTGCCTGTAAAAACAGTAAAGTGCAGCTTTATAAACCCAAGTAGCATTGAATGAAACATAAGTGAATATGACCTCTTCTTTCTTTTCCCCTGAAAATCCGTTAAAAATAGGCACGCGCGGCAGTAAACTTGCCCTTGCTCAAGCCAATAAAGTTCGTAGCCTTCTGATAACGGCGCATGGTTTTCAAGAAGATGCTGTTAAAATCACGATTATAAAAACGACTGGCGATGTTATTCAAGATAGGCCGCTTTCAGAAATTGGCGGGAAAGGACTTTTTACCAAGGAAATTGAAGAAGCTTTGCTGGACGGGCGCATTGATGTTGCGGTTCATTCTTCAAAAGATGTGGCTACTGTTTTGCCAGATGGTTTGGTTTTGGATGTCTTCCTGCCGCGAGAGGATGTACGCGATGCATTCATTTCCAAAAAGGTTGATGTGCTGGATGATTTGCCAAAGGGGACTGTTATTGGTTCTTCATCGCTTCGCCGTCAAGCGCAATTAAAGCGTTATCGTTCGGATTTAAACGTCATTATTTTCAGAGGCAATGTTCAAACGCGTCTTAAAAAACTAGATGATGGATTGGCTGAAGCAACGCTTTTGGCTTCTGCCGGTCTTAACCGTTTGGGGATGGAGGATATTGTTAATCATTATCTTGAGATTGAGGCTTTCTTACCGGCCTGCGCGCAAGGTGCAATAGGGCTTGAACGGCGTGAAGAAGATGAGAATGTTGGCGCATTATTGAAATGTCTACATGATGAAAAAACCGCACATGAGGTTGAAGCGGAACGCCTTTTCCTTAATATATTAGATGGTTCATGCCGTACGCCTTTGGCAGGACTAGCTATAGTGGACGGGGATAGGCTCTCTTTTCGTGGAGAGGTTTTGAGTCCGGACGGCGTTGAAAGTTATAAGGTTGCTGTTTCCGGCGAGAAAACTGCTGCGCGCGAAATTGGCAGGCAAGCGGGGGAAGAATTAAAAGCGCAATTGAGTAGTGATTTTCTTGCCATGTTATCAGCCCGTTAAATGATTGTTTTTTATGATGCGTTTGTTGTTAACACGTCCTGAAGATGAATTGATAAAGACGAAAAAAAAACTTGAAGACAAGGGACATAGCGTCATTCTAAGTCCCGTTTTGGAAATTAGATATTCTTCTATACTATTAAAGAATAATCAAAGCGCTTTGGCTATAACTAGTAAAAACGCCATCAAGGCCTTGCAGGTTTTGCCTGATTTTACAAAACAATTGTTTCGTCCCATCTTTTGTGTGGGCGATGCAACTGCTGATTTTGCCCGAAAAGCCGGATTCAAAACCGTTTTTTCTGCGGCTGGCCGCGTAGATGATTTGGTTCGACTTATTTTTTTCCATAATCCACCTTTAATAACTTATGTTTGTGGCTGTGAAAGAAGGGGAAATTTGGAGGGGAAACTGAGAGCAGGAGGCATTCAAACTGATGTTGTTGAAGGGTATCGGGCTGATTTTGCAAATTGTCTTTCATCTGATGCTGAAAAGGCGTTACGGGAAGGGCGCGTGGATGGTATTCTTTTTTATTCTGCTCGTTCTGCGAAGGCTTATTTAACTTTAACAAAGAAACATCAAATAAGTCATTTAACTAACTTATTAACGTATTTCTGCCTTGCAAAATCTGTGGCAAAAGTGTTCGATGGTGATAATAAAAAACATATTGTTGTGGCTAGTCATCCAGATGAAGAGTCACTGCTTCAATTACTTGTTTGACGCATTAAGCCAAGTAAGGTTTAAATTGGTTATCTTTAAAGCGGCTTTTGAGAGAGATTATTATGGCATCTGACGATCAGGGTGATTCTTCAAAAAAACAGTCAATACGGACTGATGAAACACAAAATGCTAGGTCTGAAAAAGTAGGACAAAGCAATAAGGATGGCGCTTCATCAAAGGCGGCTTCTTCCTCTTCATCAAAAACGAAAAAACCTGTTACAATTGATCTGGAGGCTGAGAAAGTAGAAAGTGTAAAACCTTTAACTGAAGAAAAAGAACCACTTGAAAAGAACAAAAAACCTTCGCCTGATCAAGAGGTGAAAAAGACCAGGCAGGTTGTGGATTCTAAAAAGGGCGTTGATAACGAAAATAATCTTTTAAAAAATAAACAGGAAAAGAAGGCAGATAAAGTAACGCCGTCTGCTTCCGGTCCTAAAAAGCGTAGTGGTTTTTCTTTGCTGCTGGCTGCTATTATTGGAGGTCTTGTATCTTCAGCTCTTATTTTTGGTGCTGCAAAATTGGGTTTTTTACCTTTTGAAGATCTTCAAAATGATTTGGAGAATTTAAAGGAACGTCTTTCAATTCTTGAAACGAAAAGTGATGAATTGGCTTTGGCTCAAGAAAAGCGGGACGATGCAGAATTTAATGATTTTGCAAATCGGCTTTCAAGGCTTGAAAAGGAAGATTTTGTCAAATCGTCTGATTTAAAGCCGTTAAAAGAACGTTTGCCGGTTGAAAATGTAACTGCGGAATTGTCAAAAGATCTTCAAACACTTGAAACACGGCTTGGAAATTTGGAACGTCTTCCAAACACAAATATTGGTAATACAGCCCCTAGTTCGAATGGATCAAATTTTAATGCAGAATTTTCTAAAAAACTTGATGGGCTAGAAGAAAGACTGGATGGTTTTTCTATCCCCAAAGTGGATAAAGCTGATATTACACTTTTGCAGAAGGATGTTTTGGCAGCCAATGAAAAAGTTCAAACCATGCTTGAGCAAGTTTCTAAGTTAAGTGAACGCCTTGGTGAATTTGAAAAGACAGTAGAAAGAGATAGCCTTTCCGGGGAAACGATTTTAACAATCGCGCACCAAACAGCGGTTTTGAATTTGCATGGCCAGGCCCTTTCAGGTGAAGCTTTCGTTGGTGCATATGCACAGGTTGAAAAAATTGGACTTGAAAAAACCGCTCTTCTAAAACTAGAGCCTTTTAAAGAGAACGGGCTTCCCTCAAAAGAGCGATTAATAAACGACCTCAATACTCTTATCGTTAAAGCAAGACATGAAAATAACGATGAGGCAAAGCAAGGCAACATTTCTGCTTTTGATAAGTTGTTAAGAAATGCGCGTTCTGCCATTAATCTTCGTAATCTGGGAGATGAGACGCCACAAAATCAGGCTTTTATAAAAATTGAAAAGGCTGCAAAAACAATGGATCCAGATTTGTTTGTAGAAGGGTTCAACGCTTTAACAGATCGACAGAAAGCTCTTTTTAACGATTGGAAACAGGCTTTTGAAGCGCATTTGGCTCTTAATGATTTATTAAAAGAACCTTCCTTTAAAAAAGCGGCTGAATAGGGATATTTTCAAATGACTGGTTTGATTGTTTTTTTTATCATAGTTTTTTTGTTGGCATTGGGCTTTTCCTGGCTTGCAGACCAACCCGATAGTTTGTTGATTTTGAAATTTGGCAATTTCCAATTTGCGGAAGAAAATTTGGCAATTATTGCCGCCATTGCCTTTGTTATTTTATTAACCATTATTCTTGTTTGGATCATCATAACGATGGTTTGGAAGGCGCCAAATACTATAGGCTTGTTTTTCCGTAAAAAACGCCGCGAAAAAGGATGGCAAGCGCTTGCCGCAGGTATGATTGCTGTTGGCGCTGGTGATGTTGGTCTTGCTAAAAAATCTGCTAGATTATCAGCACGATTTTTGCCTGAAGAACCTGTTATAGGCCTTTTATCGGCGCAAGCAGCGCAAATGGAAGGGCGTAGTGATGTTGCTCGTGGAACTTTCCAGAAAATGTTGGATAAATCAGAGACTGAGCTTTTGGGTTTGCGCGGTCTTTACATGGAAGCAGAAGCGGCGGGCGAAGAAGAGGCTGCCCGTCATTTTGTGGAAAAAGCCTTCAAAAAACAACCTGGTATTGAATGGTCTGGTAAAGCATTACTTCAGATGCAGGTTAAAGAAGAAGATTTTGAGAGTGCTCTTTTAACGCTTCATCAAAATAGCGATGCGAAACTTTATGATAAAAAGCAGGCAAAGCGCCTTAGGGCTGTTTTGTTAACAGCGCAAGCTATACAAGAAGAGATGGGAGAGCCCCAAAAGGCCAAGAAAAAAGCACTGGAAGCGCATCGCTTAGCAATAGATCTTGTTCCTGCGGCGTGCGTTGCAGCTCGTTTATTAGCCCGTCTTGGTGATTTTAGGAAAGCCTCAAAAATTATTGAAGCGAGCTGGAAAATCTCACCACATCCTGAACTTATGACAACGTATCTATATCTGCGTTCCGGTGATAGCGGGGCTGATCGTTTAAAACGGGCAGAGATTTTAAATAAATTAAGACCTAATCATAAAGAGGGGCTTATTGGTATTGCGCGCGCAAAACTTGATATTCAAGATTTTGATGGCGCGCGGGATGCGCTTAACACCCTTATGAAAGTATCACCAACGGAACGTGTCTGTGTTTTCATGTCTGAGGTGGAAGAAGCGCAATATGGTGAAAGGGGGCGCATGGGCGAATGGCTTTCACGGGCTGTCCGCGCGCCAAGGGATGAAGCATGGACAGCCGATGGATTGATTAAGGCTGAATGGATACCCTTTTCCCCCATTAGTGGCGAAATTGATGCTTTTGAATGGCGTGTTCCGGTAAAAAGAGTTGATGGTGAAGTGGATCTGCACCTTGAAGACATTCCAGATGCACCAATTGAGCTACCCGTTGTTAAATCACTTGAAAATAAAGCAGAAGAAAAACCTGCTTTTGATATTGTTGTTCAAGAAAAAACCAGCGAAAATTCTGGCAATGAAAATAATATAATTGATCGTGATACGGAATACGAAACAATCGCGCCTTCGATAAAGAATGAAGAGAAAACGGTAAACGAAAAAGACATTAAGGAAACTGAAGACAATCTGGATGATGCTTCAAAAGAGGTAGAGCTGGTTTTTGATAAACCGAAAGCTTCAGATAAGGCTGAAAAAGGTGTTAGTGACCCTATTGGCAGAAGGCCAATTGATGATCCAGGTATTAAGCGAGAAGATGAAAAGCCTAAAAAATTTAAACTTTTTTAAGGTCAGAACTTTTAAGATTTTATTATCGGGGGCTTAAATCGAGTGGCTGGCTCCTGGATGGAATAGACGCAGGTTTTAAGGAAAGACTTTCTTTTTCAAGGCGCAAGATTTCTTTATTAAGATCAAGAGGCGGCAAAGTTTTTTTGATAATCTGATTCTTATCGCTTGTTTCTTTTATGTGACTTCGTCTTTTGGTTTCTTCTTGCTTTTTCTTTTTTAAATTTTTGCGAATTTCTTCGGCCTTCTCAAGCTCTTCTTGTGTTTTTATCCATCTTAAATAACGTGATAAACGCTGTTTTTCTAAAATGTCGGCCTGTAAAAGTTCTACTTTTTGCACTTCTTCTTCAAAACGGCGCACTGTGAGGTAGTTTTGTAAGGGTTTTAAATCAAAACGACGCTCGGGTTGATTGATTGGGCCGTTAAATAGGAGAGCTATTTCAGGCGCTGTGCCAGAACTTGTCTCTCTATCAGTTTTTTCAGGCTTACTTGTAAAAGCCAAAGAGCCGTTCAGCGTCATTTCTGGTAAGTTGACAGCGCCTGAAAGGCGTAATTGAAGCCAGTCTTCTTTCTGCGTTACATTCGAAAAGCGGGCAATGCCTGATGATAAAATGAAGGGGGCTTCCAGTTTCTCAATCTTCAGGCTTCCTGCGTCGAGATAGGTTTTTGCAAGCTTATTAAGTGTTTTTTCATCCAGAGATAATTTATTATCTGCTGCTTTTTGGAATAAGGAAAAGGTTTGAGGATTTAACCGGCGTAAGCGGTTTTTTTCCAGCATAATGGTTCCTTGGCCGGAAAGTTTGTCTATCACGGCGTCAAGGCTACGACCCTTGCTGTTAAACTTGGTTGAAAGGGATAGATGCCCTTCAATGAGGGGGCGATCTTCATCATGCCATAATAGATTGTCGGTTTCTGCCTTTTCAAGATTGACTAAGCCATCAAGGCTGATCAGGCCCTCATTATTTTGAAATGAAAGATTACCTGTTAAGGCACCCTTTTCAAATTGTCCTTTAATATTGGAAAGCTTTAGACTGCTGGGGTTGAGTGCCAGATTAAATCTGGTTTTTTGTACCTCCCGTAAATTTGTTAACCCGAGAGAGTGCGTTGTTACTTTTAATTGGGCGTGGGTATTTTGTAAATAAGGCTTACCATAGGCATCTTGCGACCAGAAGGCGGCTGTTAATGGCGGGTTTTCAAAATTATCTGTAACGGATTCTTCTGTTTCTTCTATTGTGTTTTCATTTAGGTTATCACTATTTATTGGGTTAATTACAGTGCCGCTAACCAAGGCTGAAAGCCATGGTAGGGATAACCTTTCTGTTTCTATATTGCCTTGCCAGTGCCAATTTTTATTGCGTTCGAACTTTAAATTCCCTTTAATATCTGAACCATTTACGACACCTATAAAGTTGGAAAAGGAACCTTTTTTAAGGTTTCCCTCATAAGAGGTCGACAGGTGGATTTCTGTTCCAAATCCGCTTTCAGGTAGGGTAAAGCCAAGTTGGCGCAATAAGGGTTCACCGTCTTCGGTTTCAGCCATAAAAGAGCCTTTATAGTGAGGGGCTTTATTTTGATTGACCGTCAAGGAACCAGTGCTTTTTAAATCGACACCTTGAAGGTGGGCAAGTGCATTAACTTTCAGCCCATTTTCAGCTTTTCCCTTTGCCTTTAGGGTAAGTTCCGCCTTTGCTGGCTGGTCGATATCAAGAACCAAAAGTCCGCTTTGAGCAAGAAGTTCAGCAGTTTTTTCGTGGCTGGTTTGAAGATCAATGTTCCAATAGCCTTGATAGGGGTGTTTGAAATTGCCTTTAAAATCAAAGTTTGTTTTTAAATCTGCCTTGCCAGCCTTTCCTTGTAGCGCCATTGAAAAATTACTGGTTTCTTCTTGCCGTTTCCCTGAAAAATCAACTGATAAATTAAGAGGGATAAAAGCTTTTGCGTGATTATCAAAGTGGGCTGTTAAAGGGTGGTTTGGCGCTAATATCTCGCCCAATTTCAAAAGTCCGCCTTTTTCCCTTGCCTTGAGTTTTCCCCTTATGCGTCCTTCTGGGCGTGAAAAACTGTTTTTCATGTTGCCTGTTAGGGTAAGTTCTAATCCTGCAAAATCTGCGATATCAAGCTTTGTGACTGTGATTGTTTCTCCAGTTAAAGCAAGATCAATTACGGCATCCCTTCCTATTAGGTTATGCGATTTTAATTCTTTTGCAGTTAATTTTAAGTCGAGTTGATTATAGTTCTTGGTTTTTTTGTCTTCTGGTTTCTCTTTATTGATAAGCAGGTGACCAATTGTTGTAAATGTATCAAGGTCAAGGACCGATGCTGTTAAAAGGGCTGCATAACGTTTTTGATTATTTGAAAAATGGTTGATTGCTATAGAGCCAGAAAAATCTGATGAACCAAAATCTACCTCAAGATTGTTTAGCTGCAAAGCGTTTTTTTCGGCAAGAAAGTGTGTTGAAAAGGATAAACGTTCAGCATTGAATTTAGGAAGTGCTCCTTGTTTTTTTGAATGGATCCACCTTACCAAATTGTTTGGTTTTTCGCTTTCAATCTTCAAAAATCCTTCAAGGGCTTCTTCTTCCGTTTTAATGCGACCATTAAAGTGAAGCTTTGATTGGCCTGGTAAATGAGCGTGAAACTGGCTTATCTGCCAAGTATCTCGGGTTGGTTCGGCTTTGAACCTTAACCCTTTTATCAAGTCGCCCCCGGTAATAATTGTTGGCAATGAAACATTGAATGTACTTTTAAAAGGTGGTGTTGGAAGGTTTTTGAAAAACTGGGTTAAGTGTTTGTTAATTTCACTTAAACTGCTATTTTGTGAGGCTTTGTTTTTATAGAGACGATCAAGATCGATTTGGCGGGAAGTGATTTGAGCCTGGGCCTTGGTATGAGGTGAAAAAGGAACCTTTAATTTGCCTGTTAAATTGAGAGGCCTTGTAGGCGATTGATTATCAAAAGATGCTTTGTCAAGGCTAAATCCCTGACGATTAAGGTCAAAGAGGCCTGATAAGACCCACGGGATGGTTCCTTCATTTTGAGCGTCTTTTTTTGTGGAAGGCTTTATTGTTATCTTGCCCTTGTAAGCAATTTTTGAAATGTCGTTTTCTAAGGTAACATTTCCGTCTAAAAGCGTATCAAGATTTTTTTCATCTGTGATGATTTTAAGTTTGGTGCGTAAGGACTTATTTTGATACTTACCCGTAGAAAGCTGGAAGTTAACTTGTTGGTTATTGGTTTCTGTCTGCCCTGATATTTTCCATGGCCCAATGAGTGATTGGGCTGAAAGTTCTGCATTTATTTCATTCAGTTTTAGGGATTTGCCGCTTTTTTTATCGGCTATATAAAAGGCTCCATTATTAATTTTTACTGGGCCAAGTTTGATGGTATCAGCGCTTTTAAAAGTAATTGCCTTACCGTTTTGATGCCAGTTTGTATGCCCCTTTTCATCAAGCTGCAAACTGGCTTGAGGGGATTGGAGCGTCATATCAATGATTTCAAGATTTTTTTGCAAAAGGGGAATAAGCTCTAACCTGAGACTAAGGTGATTGGCGCTCATGAGGGGCAAAGATGCATTGCTTCCCACTACAATATCGGTAAAAGTGAAGGTCGGAATTGGCAGAAAACGGGCAGAAGCTGCCCCTTTTACCTTTACTGGCTGGCCAATAAAACGAGAAGCTTCCCGCTCAAATATGGCTTTGTGGTCGCTCCAGTTAATAAAGAGCGGGGCAACCAACAGCGCTGCTAGAAAACAGACAATTAATGAACCAAGGAAGATGAAAAGTTTATTCAGCGTTCTCTCCTGAATGGCATTTTTATAGTTAAGTAGAAATGTCACTTTAATGATTATCAAAGCAATCAAATGGTTATAACGTCAATATGATAATTGAAATTTATATGCCTGATAAGATGAAATCGGGTTTATTGGCGTTCGTGATGTGATTTTATTAACGAAAGTCTGGAATGTTTTTTGTTCAAAAATAAATTTGAACTTTGGATGGAAAGACAAAAAGCACGAATCAAGCTATATTTATTAATATGATTATGATGAGTGCTTGTTGCTTTTTTAATGGGTCTTTCCCTTTTGGTTCAGTGCAATTCAAGGGTAAGGCGTTCTAACGGGAGGAGATGTTATGCCTCGCCTTTTTGTTGGTCTGAAAATTCCTTCAGATATTGCTTTTGATCTTTCTTTAAAAAAAGGGGGGCTTCTAGGTTCTCGTTGGATTGATCAGGAAAATTATCACATTACCTTGCGTTTTATTGGGGATATTGATGATAGAAAAGCAGATGATGTTCTTGATTGCCTTTATCATATTGATAGGCCACCCTTTGAAATTAGCCTTGGTTCTTTAAATTTTTTTGCAAAACGTAATCCGCACTCTTTGTGGGCAAGTGTTTCGCCTTCCATGCCGCTTATGGCTTTGCAGAGCGAGATTGAGCGCGTTCTGCGTCGTTTCGGTATTCAGCCTGATAGTCGTAAATTTACGCCCCATGTTACAATTGCCCGTTTACGTGGCGCTCGTTATGAGGATGTTGCCCGTTATCTGGGGCAAAGTGGTGTTTATCAAAGTCCCTCTTATAAGGTTGATGAATTTCAGCTTTTTTCGTCACGTAATTCAATTGGTGGAGGCCCCTACTTGATTGAAGAGCGGTTTGGCCTTCATGATGCAAATGCTGCATTTGATGAAATGCATGATGAACATGAAATATTTTTACCAAGGCATGCCTGATTTCTAATTATAGAATGATACTTTTAAAATGATGATCATTTTAAAAGGTTTGCCCTTTAAGGTTGAGACTTGTTCCAGAATTAAGGATAATAAATGCCAGCAAGATTGAATGATGAAGAGAAATTGCGTGCGATTGAGGCTTTGCAAGGTTGGTCTTTGCATTATGGGAGAGATGCGCTAGTTCGATCCTTTAAGTTTGCCAGTTTTAATGCTGCCCTTGGTTTTATGGTAAGAGTTGGGCTTATTGCAGAACGGATGGGTCATCACCCGGAATGGTTTAATATTTATGATCGTGTCGATGTTGTGCTTTCAACGCATGATAAAGGCGGGCTTACCCGGCTTGATGTTGATCTTGCACAAGCTATGGACGAGATTACAAAGGAAATGGGGCTTCTTGAAAAAAGCTGACAAAAGAACCATTTCTAAAGTCTCAATGTAAAACCGGTTTTAGCCATGACTTATGATAAGAACCCGCTTGAGGGAGAAATTTTGCCAGACGATATTTCTACCCCTGTTGATGAAGAAACATTCAAACGCAATGAAACTTTTGTTCGAAAGAATTTCTTTGTTACCTTGAAAAAAGCTTTGAAATATATTCCTTTTATAAACGATCTTGTTGCAGCCTATTATTGTGCACTTGATCCCAAAACTCCTTTTCATGTAAGGGCGACTTTATTGGCAGCGCTGGCTTATTTTGTCTTACCCTTTGATGTTGTGCCTGATTTTATTTTAGGATTGGGATTTACAGATGATGTGACTGTTTTAACGGCAACGCTTTTGCAGCTTCGCTCTCATCTTACAGAGGAACACCGTGAAAAAGCGCAGGAAGTTCTTAAAAGTTTATGAGTATCAGGCCGTTTTTGTTTGTTTAATGGCCTGTTCACCGCAGGGCCATTTTATTAAATGGAGAGTAACTAAGCCATCTCGTTAATAGGTCCTGAGCCTAGGCTCATGATCTATTAATTAACTGATGCTTGGTTGGAAGAAATTTGTTCGGCTACAAGGCATAAGATTTTAGGACACCTTTTGGTTTTCAAAATCTTATAACAAAGTAGTCCGCTATACTGTATCTCTTGCCCTATCAAACGCCAAGCACCAGCTATGCTCATGATCTATTAAATTGGTTTAAATTTCTGGAAGAATATGATTCAGTTGTTGTGTTGTTGTAAAGGAGATTTATGATGAGTTATTTATTCTGTTTAAGTGACGAGCAATTCAAAGCAATTAAGCGTTATTTTC